>CALDGT010001086.1 GCA_937942935.1 uncultured Chloroflexota bacterium
GGTGTCGTAGATTATATTAGTGGTGAAGACCTCGATAGTGTCCTCGAATCCATTGATGCAAATTGGCCCACCGAATAGTTTATTCCTTGTCTTTTATCCTAGAGAGGAATTAGCCTCTCTAGGTAAAGCTATTGCACATTCGAGGCAGGGGCTACCCTGCCTTTTTAATAGAGGGATTATTTTATGACTTTAACAACTACTTCTCTCACGCCCCCACAAAAAACAGCTTATCATTTCACCGATTTTATGAGCGCCGTCTTGCTCATTTTCCTTCAAGCGGGAATCCTCATCGGTTGGAATGCAAATTCATCACTCACAATGCCCGATTTTTTGCTCATAACGATTGGCATGGTTATTGGCATTATCGGGGTCGGGTTAAATTTATACGACACCTCTTCCCGCGACATTGCAAAAAAAATCATATTCGGTGCGGGGCTTATTTTATTACTATATTTCGGCAGTTTGTTCGCCCAAAATAGTCTCATAGAAGATTTTTCGGGGTTATTTGGCATTGGATTTTGGTTGTCTTTGGTTAGTGCTTTGGGATTATGTCTACAATATATTTTAGCGCGTCCAGAAATATACTCATTCAGCCCACTCGCCCAAAGTATTCATAAAAGCCCATTTGAGTTCATCTTTTCGGCATCTACATTAATTCTAGTCACGCTCAATTTGGCACAAGGCATTAATTTTATGCGCGTCAACACCAACAAACTAACATTGGGTGTTGTGGCACTTGGAGTTGGCATTTTTGGAATTTGGTTACTTTTTTATTTTACAAATGAATTAGTCGAAAATTTGCCAGAAAAGCTCAGGGACCGTTTACGCCCATTTGTATTTGTGGGTCCCGCTATTGCCATCTTGACTGTCTTTTTGGTTTATCCTGCTATCAACACCTTTTTGCTCAGTTTTCGTGATGCAGAAGGCGAATTTCCGTGTATACGCCAAACAGTCATCGTCAATGAAAGAGAACGGAGTGTGTGCGCCACCGAAACCATTAACGGAGAAGAGGTTGAAGTCAAGAATTATTTTTACTTAGGTAATTATGATTATGCCTTCAATAATGAAGCAATGCGGGTAGCCATTCGCAATAATTTCATGTGGTTGGTTTTGGTAACAGGGGTTAGTGTCAGTTTGGGATTAATTATTGCGGTACTCGTAGACCGAATTGGCAAATGGGAATCGGTTGCAAAATCTGTCATCTTTTTGCCGATGGCAATTTCTGCGGTTGGCGCGAGTGTCATCTGGGGGTTTATGTATTTTGTGCAAGGCAAACCCAATCAGCCACAAATTGGGCTAGTTAACGCGATTATTGTTGGGTTGGGCAACAAACCAGTAAATATTCTCAACGATACCAATATCAATAATTTCGCGCTCATTATCATCATGATATGGCTTATCACAGGTTATTGCATGGTCATTTTATCGGCAGCGGTGAAGGGCGTGCCTGATGAATTATTAGAAGCGGCGCGAATTGATGGCGCGGGTGAAGTACGAATCTTTTTCAATGTTATCATCCCGTTCATTCGTGGCACAATTTTGGTCGTCATCACCACTGTTTTCACGATGGTACTCAAAGTATTCGATATTGTATACACCCTAACAGGTGGTAGACGTGACACCGAAGTGATTGCCAATCGCATGTTCAGGTCATTTTTCAATGAAGGCGATTATGGACGCGGTAGCGCCCTCGCGGTGGTGATGCTCATCGCATTATTGCCGATTGTCTTTTGGAATATCCATAATTTAAGAAAGCAGAGGGCATAAATAATGAGTGCTATTTCGTTTTCAACACCCGCATCACAAGAAATCGTTGTAAGTGGCTCGCGGCGCTCATTACGACATGTATTTTCGAGCGCATCGGTTCGCGTGACAGTCCTCATCTTGTGTATCCTTTGGTCAATTCCCACCTTTGGGTTATTTGTGACATCGTTCCGTGACCCTGTTGATATCAATTCGAGTGGATGGTGGACGGCACTCACCCCGCCATACGAGTTTACATTCGATAATTATAATGCAGTATTAAATGCCGATGGTATGGGTATCGCATTTGGGAATACATTCCTTGTCACGATTCCATCGGTTATTATTCCCATCACCATCGCCGCTTTTGCCGCCTATGCGTTTGCGTGGCTCAAATTTCCGGGTAGAGACTTCTTATTTGCGCTGGTAGTGGTGTTATTGGTCGTACCATTACATACGGCACTTATCCCCCTGCTTCGCCTATACAGTGACCCGAATATTCAGCTTAATGGGACATATTTGGGGGTTTGGTTGGCACATACAGGCTTTGGATTACCGATGGCGGTGTATTTGCTGTATGGCTATATTTCCACCATTCCTAAAGAGATTATGGAATCGGCACTCATTGACGGCGCGTCCCCATATACGGCATTCACGCAATTGGTATTACCATTGTCTGTCCCTGCAATTGCTTCATTTGCCATTTTCCAATTCTTGTGGGTATGGAATGACCTATTGGTCGCACTGGTATTCTTAGGCACGCGGGATGATATTGCTGTTATCACGCGCAATTTGCAAGAATTGGTTGGGTCTAAGGGACAAAATTGGGAAGTCTTAACGGCTGGCGCATTTGTAACCATGCTTGTGCCACTGATGATATTCTTGTTCTTGCAACGCTACTTCGTGCGCGGGCTGATGGCTGGCTCAGTCAAGGGATAGCATAAAAAATGGCTGACATACACCCCAAAGAGCTGGTCAGCCATGATAAAATACTCTGATTGGTTGTTTAATGGCGGGCTAAATGCACCTGCATCGTATGTCCGCCACTACCCCTCATAATTTCGTCAAAACTGCATCTGTCGTGCCAGATGTTGTGCCTGTATGCGGGGTATCATACACCACACGGCGCAATTTTTCGGCGGGGTCGGTATATCCCAAATAACCCAGCATCATGCTTGCGCTCAAAAATGTCGCACGCGGGTCTGCAATGCCCTTGCCTGCAATATCGGGGGCGCTACCATGCACAGGTTCAAATACAGCAAATCCGCCCGCACCGATATTCGCCGATGGTGCAATCCCCAAACCACCTGTTAGCCCTGCGGCGAGGTCACTGAGAATATCCCCAAATAAATTAGTGGTGACAATCACATCAAAACGGGTGGGATTTTGCGCCATAAACATCGCCGTGGCATCCACCAGCATTTCTTCTACCAGCAAATCGGGATAATTTTTCGTCACGTCCAATGCTACCCGCCGAAATAATCCGCAAGTTTCCTTTAGGACATTGGCTTTGTGGACAATCGTCACTTTGCGCCGTCTGGTCATGGCTTGTTCGCACGCCACCCGTGTAATCCGTTCCGATGCCCCTGCCGTAATCACGCGCTCCAAAATCGCAATTTGACCATCTGCCTCAACGCGCTCCCGCCCGCTATACATGCCTTCGGTATTTTCGCGCACGACCAGCATATCAATATCACCCATCAACGCAGGGCGCAAATTGGCAAATAAATTAAACCGCCTACGCAGGCTCAAAATAGGGCTAATATACCCCTCAACCTTACCCATCGGGGATTGTGTCGCGCCAAATAACACCGCATCGCTGGTTTCACAGGCTTGAATCGTCTCTTTTGGGAGTGCATCGCCTATTTGCTCAAATGTGCCAAATCCTGCTTGGGCATAACGCAATTCTAAAGGCAAATTAAGCGCCAAAAGTATCTGTTCTGTGGCAGGGATGACCTCTTTGCCAATGCCATCCCCATTAATCAATGTAATTGTGTGCATATTATCCTTCACTCGCAAATCGTTTTGCTAACATGGGCGAGAGACCGCCCGCATCAAGAATCGCTTGTACCGATGGTGATAATGGTGGAATAGGATATTTTTCGCCATCGTGGATGATATACCCCCCTTCAATACGAATTGTGTCGCCATTTCTAACCTTTTCTGATAATCCCGCACACACAATCGGATGCACACCCTGATTGATACAATTACGAAAATACAGCCCGCTAAACGATTCTGCGATGATGATGGTCACGCCTGACCATTTGAGGCTGGTCACACCTTGTTCCCGACTACTCCCACTGCCCCAATTGCGCCCCGCGATGATAACATCGCCTTGTTGCACCGTTTTGGCAAAGGTCGGGTCTAAATCTTCTAATGCGCGGGCGGCGATTTCTTCTGGTGTGCGGAGGGTATAGGTATATTTCCCCGCAAAAATCAGGTCGGTATTGATATTATCGCCATA
The DNA here is from genome assembly GCA_937942935.1 of uncultured Chloroflexota bacterium. GTDB lineage: Bacteria > Chloroflexota > Anaerolineae > Aggregatilineales > Phototrophicaceae. The sequence goes on from CALDGT010001086.1 coordinate 4,211, forward strand.
CACAAAACAACGATGCTCACTCATGACATCACCTCATCTGGATGCACAATCATCCCACAAACCGCGCTGGCGGCGACCACATACGGATTGGCTAAATAAATGGGTGCATCGGTTGTCCCCATACGCCCCTTAAAATTGCGACTGCCTGTGCTAATGCTCGCTTCGTCTGATGCAGGCACGCCCAAATGATTCCCCATACACGGACCACAACCGGGTGTCGCAATACTCGCCCCTGCGCTGATTAAATCTGCAAGTACCCCTGTTTGGGTGGCGCGGAGCATCACATCGGCACTGGCGGGGATGATAATAAGACGACTGCGGATTTTTTTACCGCGCAACACCTCCGCCGCCATGACCAAATCTTCGTAACGTCCGCCTGTGCATGTGCCGATGAAGGCTTGTTGAATCGGTGTGCCGAGTGCTTGGTCTAAATCCACAACATTATCGGGCTGATTTGGCAACGCAATTTGTGGCGCGAGCGCACTCACATCTAGCGAATATTCCGCTTCATACACCGCATCGGCATCAGGATATAACGGCGTATAAGGGCGATTGCTACGGGCGCGTAAAAAGTTGAATATTGTCTCATCTGGCGGAAAATACGCATTCATCGCGCCAAATTCTGCCATCATATTCGGGATAACAGGGCGCTCATCAATCGAAAGGGTACTCATCGTATCGCCAAAAAATTCGATTGACCGATATTGCCCCCCTTGCACCGATAAATCACGTAAAATCCGCAGGGCAATATCTTTGGCGGTTGTGCCGATTGGCAAGCGCCCTGTGAGGGTGATTTTCATCGCTTGTGGCACCGCTAACCACAATTCGCCCGTTGCCCACAATGCCGCCATTTCGGTACGTCCCACCCCCATCCCAAACGCGCCAAGCCA
>CALDGT010001087.1 GCA_937942935.1 uncultured Chloroflexota bacterium
TATGCTCAAAATGTTACTCCTGATCAACGAAAACCAAGTAATGAAAAACTATTAAAACGGATGAATGGTTTGATAGGCTCAGGGCAATATCGATTTGCAAATTCTGCTTTTAATGAAGGTGGGTTTAAAGGGGGTTTTACGATGAGTGGAAATGGGAATATTACATTATGCCCATCAACAGAAAGATATGAACCAGAAGATGGAGACATTGTATCAGCATCAGGCACAGGATATTTCAAGGTGGATACCTATTGCAAAACAGATGTTACGGCAAGCGAAGCTTTGACTTTTGATATAGAGCCTTTAGGTAGTGTCACTATTGATAATGTAAAATGGGATCAATCAGGAGACAAAGGGAATAAAATCACTTAAACAGGGTCTATTTTTATCGTTTCAATTTCAACAGTTTCAAGTGCTTCTAAATTCACACGGCGAATATGAGCGCCCATCGAGACTAATTTTTGTTCTGCACGTTCATATCCACGGTCAATTTGCCCAATATTCGAGATGCGCGTCTCGCCTTTTGCCGCCAATGCCGCCAAGACCAAAGCCATCCCCGCCCGAATATCGGGGCTGGTGATATTCGGCACACCCTTAAAAGCAACGGGTCCCTGAACTAAAACACGATGCGGGTCGCAGAGTGTAATTCGCGCCCCCATCCGCACTAATTTATCGGTGAAGAAAAAGCGACTTTCATACATCCAATCATGGAACATCACAGAGCCTGCGCTTTGTGTTGCAACAACCAACGCAATACTCATCAAATCAGGAGGGAAACCCGGCCAAGGTTGCGCCTTAATAGTAGGGATACGCCCGCCAATATCCATCTGCACCGTCAATTGTTGGTTGGGTGGGACAATAATATCATTACCCTCTACATCCCATGTCACACCTAACCGATGAAATACCAATGCAGTCATATCTAAATGTTGTGGGTCGGCATCTTTAATGCGAATTGAACCACCTGTGACCACCGCCGCACCAATATAACTGCCTACTTCCATAAAATCTGCCCCAACGCGGGCTTCACCACCATGTAACCGTTCTACGCCCTCGATGGTCAATCGGTTTGAACCTATTCCATCAATCTTTGCGCCCATATTGACGAGCATTTGGCATAAATCTTGGACATGCGGTTCGCTCGCCACATTGCGTAAAATAGTCGTGCCTTCAGATACCACCGCTACCATCACCAGATTTTCAGTCGCAGTGACACTCGCTTCGGGGAGCAAAATATCTGCCCCGACCAATTTTGAGGCTTTCATGGTGAACATGCCTTTATCAAATTCGACCTCACAGCCCAATTTGCGAAAGCCAATCACATGTGTATCGAGTCGGCGCTCACCAATCACATCGCCACCGGGGGCGGGAATTTGAACATACTTCATACGCCCCAATAATGCCCCAGAAAAGACAAAACTAGCACGGGTTTTTTGTGCTAAATCACGCGGGACAACCCCTGTGTGAATATTTTTAGCATGAACTTGCACACTTTTTTCATCTAACCATGTCACTTCTGCGCCGATGGCTTTCATGATGTCAATAGCGACCAAAACATCACTAATTTTGGGGACATTCCGCAAAATCACAGGCTCATCGCTGAGTAAACAGGCGGGGAGCATTTTGGTGATAGCATTTTTATTTCCGCCCGGAGTCACTTCGCCTTTGAGTGGATACCCACCATCAATCACGAACTGTTGCATCAAACTCTCCTAATTTCAGTTGAATTCTATCTCCTACCGACACATTGAGCCGATGTGCGGCATTGCCCTGATTCACAGCAATTTCTAAATAAGATGAACTGCCAACCAACGCCACCAAATCGCCACGCATAGATTCCCCATACGAGACCCGAATTTCATAAATTTCGGTCTCATTGACAATGATATGGGCTTGTGTAGATTCAATAGGCAAATTCGCATGACCACTGCCAAAAACAGGGCGTAACACCAACCGATGATTATCTACCCAGTGCAATTCGCCGATGCTGGTGATGATATTGCCAAAGCGGTCAATGTGCATCACCTCACCATCAATTTGAACATCTTGTAGGGTCAATTCTGGCAACGGGAGTTGAATCATATCGCCCAATTCGGGACCGATTTTCTCTAACGAAACGCCATTTGCCAAATGTGCGGCGGCAGGCGAAAAAACATCACGCCCATGAAAAGTATTACTCACAAACGGTAAACGATAATCGGTATTTGCCAATTCAAAAATGCGTTTACTCTCAAAATGTGCAAGTGTATATGCCAAAACGCCATTATCTGGCGCAACAAAAATATAACCGCCTGCTTCTACTGCAATTGGCAAGCGTGATGTTCCCACACCGGGGTCAACAATCACCAAAAAAATTGTACCTTGCGGAAAATATTTATAACTATTCAACAAGGCGAATGCCGCTTGGCGCACATGCTGAGGAGCAATATCGTGTGTGATGTCAATGAGGGTCGCATCGGGGCAAATATTTTTAATCACACCTTTCATCACACCCACATAAATATCATCTAATCCAAAATCGGTGAGGAGCGCAATTGTTTTTGCCATAGGGTTTATACGCCTTCCCAGAAAATTTAGAATATACTCCCCATTTTAACGTATTTTGTGCCATCACCCTAGCCTATAAATAGCCAAGTTGCTATACTCTTACCTATCGTTTAATGCTAAGAAAGGAAATTTCAAACCCCATGTTAGCTGTGATAGATTATGGTGCAGGCAATTTGCGTAGTGTCCTCCATGCCCTCCGTTACTTAGGTGCAGAGCATGTGCAACTGGTTCATCACCCCAGCGACCTACATCACGCCCACCAAATCATCCTACCGGGGGTTGGCGCATTTGGCGCTGGCATGGAACAACTTCATAAGCAAGATTTAGTCTCTCCCCTCAAAGACGCCATTGGGCGCGGTATTCCGTATTTGGGCATTTGCTTAGGGATGCAATTTTTATTTGAACAGAGTGATGAAATGGGCAACCACAAAGGGCTAGGTGTATTAGAGGGTCATGTCGCCCGTTTTCCTGCCGATATGGGGTTAAAAGTACCTCACATGGGCTGGAATCAACTCACTTATACCCGTCCATCTCCCCTATTGAATGATTTACCCACACAAACCTATGCTTATTTTGTGCATAGTTATTATTGTGTGCCACAAAATGGGGATGATACACTCATTACAACCGATTATGGCATATCATTCTGTGCGGGTATTCAGCGTAACAACATTTATGCTGTCCAATTTCACCCAGAAAAAAGCCAATCTACTGGGCTACGCATCCTGAGCAATTTCTTAAAGATAACCGCAACCGTGTAATATCAAACACGTTTGAACCAAACTAGGAGAAAATAATGATAATTTACCCCGCCATAGACTTGCGCGGTGGTCAAGTTGTGCGTTTGCAAGGGGGCGACCCCAATGCACAAACCACATTCAGCACCGACCCATTCGCAACTGCCCAAAAATGGCAATCTGCGGGCGCAACATGGTTACACATGGTCAATTTAGATGGAGCATTCGGCGAACAAAATGGCAATCTAGTCGTTTTGGAGCATGTTGCCACGACAGGTTTATACATTCAATTCGGTGGTGGCATCCGCACATTTGCCGATATAGAAAAGGCACTCAAATTTGGCGCAAAGCGTGTTGTGATTGGCACAACTGCCGTCCAACAGCCCGATTTTATCCGCGATGCTGTCAAACATTTTAGCGCCGATGCGATTTGTGTCGGCATAGATGGGCGCGACCAGTTTGTGATGACACATGGTTGGAAAGAAAAAAGTCCATATACCATTTTTGAATTTGGTCAGATGATGACAGAACGGGGCGCAGTTCATGCCCTGTTCACCGATGTAAGTCGAGATGGATATTTAGGCGGGGTAAATTTCACCGATACGGTTGCCCTTGCGGAGCAAACTGGTTTGCGCGTGATTGCCTCTGGCGGGGTGAATAGCCTCGATAATTTGCGCGAATTGAAAAAAAGCCCTGCCCTTGGCGGGGCAATCATCGGCATGGCGTTATATAAGGGTGTTTTTACGTTAGAAGAAGCATTGGAGGCAGTCCAAAATGTTGGCTAAACGCATTATCCCCTGTTTGGATGTGATGAATGGGCGCGTGGTCAAAGGGGTGAATTTCGTCAACCTCAAAGATGCGGGCGACCCTGTAGAACAGTCTATTATTTATGACCGTGCAGGTGCAGATGAATTGGTCTTTTTAGACATCACCGCCAGCCACGAAAACCGCAATACAACATTAGATATGGTACGCCGTGTGGCAGATAATATCTTCATCCCCTTCTGTGTTGGCGGGGGAATCCGCACGATTGATGATATTCGCGCCACCCTCCTCGCAGGGGCAGATAAAATCAGTATCAATAGTGCCGCCATTCGCAACCCACAACTCATCAATGATGGTGCATGGGCATATGGCAGTCAATGTATCGTGGTGGCAATTGACCCCAAATGGGTAGATGGTCGCTGGATTGTCCACATCAACGGCGGGCGCATTCCCACAGATAAAGAGGCTGTTGCATGGGCAAAAGAGGTTGAATCTCGCGGGGCAGGTGAAATTTTGCTCACCAGCATGGATAAGGATGGCACGCAAAGCGGTTATGACCTCGAAATGCTCGAAGAAATTACTCAAGCTGTCTCCATTCCTGTGATTGCATCGGGCGGAGCAGGCAGTATGGAGCATTTTTATCAAGCTCTAACCATTGGCGGGGCAAATGCGGCACTGGCGGCATCTCTATTTCACTACAACCAAATTCAAATCCCAGACCTAAAAGCCTATCTTAAATCGCAGGGGGTCGCCACCCGTTTAGGCGGATGGGAGGGGTTAGATGGTTTCGCTAGATAATTTGAGGTGGGATAAAGATGGTCTCATACCTGCTATTGTTCAAAATGCAAACACCAAACAGGTCTTAATGATGGCATATATGAATGTGGAATCGCTCCGCCAAACCCTTGAAACAGGAGAAACAGTATTTTGGAGTCGGAGTCGAAACGAAATTTGGCATAAAGGCGCGACATCTGGCAACATCCAAAAAATTGTTTCGATTGCGGTAGATTGTGATGAAGATACACTCCTCATCATGATCAATCCCAATGGACC
>CALDGT010001088.1 GCA_937942935.1 uncultured Chloroflexota bacterium
AACCACAATGACCGCCTATGACGCGCTGAATCGGGTTATCCGCACAATTGTCAATTATAAGGAAGACACCAATATTCCTAACCCCTTCACTGCCTCACATTCCGCGTTTTCACATGGGGCGGATGACAACGAAAATCTGGTGACGGATACCGCTTATAATGCCCGTGGCATGGTTCGCAAACAAACCGATGTGTTGGGTAATATCACCTTACTGGGCTATGACGATGCGGGGCGTGTGATTAAAACCATCCAAAGTGCCAGCAGTGGCGGGTATAACAATGATTACATCGGCACAACACCAGATCCCGATTTGAGCGATTATGTGGCTATCTCTGACGCCGATAAAGACCTCATCACCACCAACACGTATGACCGTGTGGGCAATCTGGTGATGACGGTTGATGTGTTGGGCAACAAGCATTTCACGGTGTATGACGCGCTGAATCGCCCTATTAAGACGGTTCGCAATGCCAAAACCACTGCCACCATCGCCAAAGAAATTGGTGATTCGGGTTATGTAGCAGGGGATGACCCACGTTCTGCCAGTTATGTCATCAGCACCGCGCCTGACCGTGACATGATTGAGACGACTGAATATGATGTGCTAGGGCGGGTGATTCGCACCGCACGGCTGATTGAGAATCGTCCTACTCCAGTATGGGATTTCACACTGTTTGGTTACGATGCGTTAGGACGGCAAGTGAAAGTGATTCGCAATGCCAGCAACCCAACCTTCAACATCGCCACCGACCCCGATTTGAGCGGATATTCACCCTCAAACGATGTGGATAAAGACATTATCAGCACCACAACGTATGATGCGGATGGGCGGGTGATGTATCCCGAAGATGTGAATGGCAACAAGACCTACATGGTGTATGACGGGTTGGGTCGGCAAGTCAAACGCATTTTGAATTATATCGCACAAGGTAATCCCAACAATTGGGTATGGGATGTGAATCGTTGGGAAGATGGGGCGAATAACCCGATTGCCAATGGCACACATGAGGATGAAAACATCATCAGCGAGACGCATTATGATGCGAATGGGCGGGTGTTATGGACACGCGACATGCTCGGACGGCGCAATTATACCGTCTATGACGAGGCGGGACGGGTTGTTCGACAAGTGGCAAATTATGACCCGACAGGGCTTATTATCCCCTATAACGACCCTGCCAAATGGGTTTGGGATTCATGGCAAGGTCGCTGGGAAGATGGCAATAATAATCCTATCTATCGTGGCACAAATGATGATATGAACATCATCACCGATATGCGATATGACTCACAAGGGCGAGTCTATCTGACCATCAATACATGGATAACAACTAATCCTTGGTCATTCGACAGTGGGGAGTTTTTCAACACTGGTTTGACTTTCAATTAAATATCGTTCACATAAGTTCAAAAACTGTCTATAAGGAGACAAAAACATGACAACCAATCATCATACACCTATTACCACAGGCGCACCCGCCAATGCCAGCACGGTCAATGACCCTCTGGGGCAATTGGATAGTGCTTTAACTACGACCAATACTAACCTTGCAACCATCACCAGTGATGTTGCAGGTTTGACAACTGACTTAGTAACCACCGATGCGAATGTAGCAAGCCTCACAACGGGTTTGGCGACCACCAACACCAATGTGACCAACCTTACAACAGGTTTGGCGACCACCAATACCAACCTTGCAACCGTCACAAGCGATGTCGCAGGTTTGACAACCGACTTGGCAACCACTGATGCAACTGTAGTCACTATCACCAACGCACTCAACATCCTAAAATCAGGATTTATTGGGATGATTTTCGCATCGGCAACCGATACACCCCCAGCAGGGATGCTGGCTTGTGATGGTGCAACCTACCAAAAATCAGCTTATCCCGATTTATATGATGCACTTGACCTCATTTATCAAATTTCTAGCACGGAGTTCAAAGTGCCAGATTTGCGCGGATGCACAATTGTTGGTGCTGGAACAGGTTCTGGGCTTACTGCGCGTACATTGGCTCAAACACTCACTCAGCATGGAGGAGCTGAAACCGTTACGTTAGATATTAACCAAATTCCATCGCATAACCATAATGTGTCCGTTAGCAATCCATCAATGACCGCACAAGGTATTATCGCAGCGGCAGGCGCACAAACAGGTAGCGGTTTTGGTGCATTAACAGATACAACATCAACTCGTTGGCAAGTTGCATCGATGGCTAATAAAGGGGGCGACCAAGCCCATAACAACATGCAACCCTTCCGTGTTTTGAATTATTGGATTGTGGCAACCCTATGAATACATATACCGTATATGATGCAACAGGACGCAAAACCAAATCGGTGGGGAATTATGTGGCGCAAGCCACACCCCCCGACCAATGGGTGTGGCGCGAGGTGAGTGGTGTGTTTGGGTGGCGATTGAGTCCCACCAACGACACCCTCGTGTCACACGGGACGAACAACGATGAAAATATCATCACCAGCAACAAATATGACCTCGCAGGGCGGGTGAAAGAAGTCCGCGATACGTTGGGACGCTTGACCCAATACACCTACGACGCGGTTGGGCGCTTGACCAAAACCATCTCAAATGTTGTGGATGGCGTGTTCAGTTCGTCTGCCACTGATGAGGACATCACCAGCCAAACGGTGTATAACAAAGCAGGGCAGGTCATCAATACCACCGACCCACACGGCACAATGACTGAATTTGCCTATGATGTGGCGGGACGGCGCGTGAGCATCAAGCACGCCAAAAATACCGCGCTCGAAGCGGTGAATTACACCTGTTTCAATAAGGCGGGCTGGGTATTGCGGATGATTAGCAATTATATCGCCACCAGCACATCGCCAGATGCCAAAACGGGTACGGCATGGGATTTCAATCCATCCACACATGGTACATATAACGATGAAAATCTCATCACCGAATATGAATATGACACACTTGGTCGGCAAACCAAGACCATTAACCCATTGGGCAAATTTACAACCACCAGCTACGCCAAAGACGGCTCTGTGATGACCGTAACCGACCAAGAAGGCACAGTCACGGCGTATCGCTATGATAAATTGCGCCGTCGTCGGATGGTCGTGCAAGGGTATGTGGCGAATGGTCAAGACCCTGCCAATTGGGTATGGGATGCGACGGATGCACGTTGGGAACAATCTGCGGGGACAGCTATCTCGCATGGGACGGATAACGACCAAAATATCATCGTGCAATTGACCCACGACATCGCGGGGCGCGTGTTGACCATGCGAAATCCGCTTGGGAATCTGACCGAATATGCGTATGATACGCTGAATCGGCGGATTCAACTGAAAAATCCATTGGCGCATCAATGGCTGACATCCTACGAAGAATTAACCAATGGCGGACGGCGTACTACGCAAACTTTCCCGAATGGCTACGATGTGGTGCGCGACTTTGACCGCATGGGTCGGTTAATGAGCATCGGGTATGGCGATTATGCCGTCACCAATACGCCGAATATCGCATTTGGCTATGATGTGTTGGGCAACCGCACGCTGATGAACGAATTGGGTGTGGCAAATGACCTCATCCGCAAAACGCAATTTGGGTATGATGACGCACGGCGTATGACCAGCGTTGGGTATGATACCGATG
>CALDGT010001089.1 GCA_937942935.1 uncultured Chloroflexota bacterium
TGGTATCGCGGTCTTCTGGCTTATTGAAGCGCAATAGGTAGGACATGGTGGTTTTGCCATGACTTTCGGTGAATGTGATGGTCACATGGGTTTCGGGTAAATCGGGTAACTGATTACCTTTGTCATCGGTAAAATAATCAACATAGACGATGCGTTCTGGCTCATGAATTTCTTGATAAGTTGCGCCAGCATACCCCATTTCATCATTGGGACCTTGCATACCATAAAACCATTTGCCACCGGGTGTAAAATCAATTTCACAGATGGGCAATGTCCAGCCTTCGGGACCCCACCATTGTGTTAGGTGTTCGGCTTGTGAATATGCCTTCCAAACCAATGCGCGGGGTGCATCAAAAGTGCGGGTAAAAAGCAATTCTGTATCGGATGGCATGGTCATTTCGGTTGTGTCATGGTGTTGAATCATTTTTATGCTCCTCATTTTGTTGCAATTTTTTTAGATAATCATCCAAACGGTTAAACCTTGAATCCCATAGATGGCGGTATGTTTCGAGCCAAGTATGAATTTCGATGAGTGGTTCTGTGCGAATTTCATACCAGTGACGTTGTGCATCTTGGCGGACTGTGACCAAACCTGCCTCCCGTAACACACGCAAATGCTTAGAAACCCCTGGTTGGCTCATCTGGAGGATTTCCACCAATTCGCCGACCAAGTATGGTCTCACCCGAAGTAAGTCTAAAATGCGTCTGCGTGTTGGGTCTACCAACACCTCAAATGTTGTCATCATATTATGAATATACCATAAGAGTTATATAACTGTCAAGCTATGTAAAGATTCTTAATCAAAATGAAATTTTTATTTATTGTAGTGCCTATTAGATGAATGACAAAATTGGTTGCAGGATGCGGTTGGCGGGGTTATAATCCGCAGGATGAAGAGGCACAACCCGCGTGGGAAGGTGTTTTATTTCTGACGCATTTATTTCGTATCGGCACAAACCCAGCGCACCGCAAGCCAGTTTGCTCCAAGAAAAATTGGATTATGTGGGGTGAAGTATGAATAAAAAACAGCCTATTAAAATTAGCTTTTCACCTGTACCTCCATTTATTAATATTTCTTTTATGGAGATAACTATTACTGTTCCTATACTTATTATCCTTTTAATATTTTTTGTCGGAATATTTATATTCATCCAAAACAATGGATCTCAATTAGATGAGAAATCAATTACATTTCCTACTCTTAATGCTATTGAAACCCGTATAGCAAGTATGCCATTTAATAATATCTTGACCCCGATACCACAATTTACAAACATATCAATACCAACTATGCACCCAACAGATGCTACCCAGCCAATCCCCGACTATGATGCCACCTTCAAGGCAATAGCAACACAAACAGAGCTGGCGCGACCAACAAGTACGCCGACACCACAACCAATACTTACATTTAAAGAGAGTACCTCTTTAAATGTAGTTAATGAATCGGGGATACTTATTGGAATAGGCGAGATCCGAGTCTATTATGCAGATACTGTGGCATCTAACAACACTACAAGAGTTGAATTAGAATTACACTTTATAGAACAATATATCACTGCTACGCCATTCAGCCCTGTAACTGTTATTCCTATTACTCATGTTACATCCACCCCACATCCGATGCGTCCAACACCTACACCTCGCATTGCTCAATATGTAGAAACTGGAATTAATCTACAAGAACTCATGGGAGCATCTCTTTTATGCTTACCATCGAGTTTTAGCGGATGTGAT
>CALDGT010001090.1 GCA_937942935.1 uncultured Chloroflexota bacterium
TCATGCGTGATAATCCCAATATCCGTTTTATTATCCCTGAAGAGGGGGGATATATTTTTGTAGATGCGATGGCAATTCCAGCAAGTGCGCCAAATAAAGACCTTGCTGAGTTATTCATCAATTTTATTTTAGACCCTCAAAACGGAGCAACGCTTTCAAATGAAATTCGTTATGGGTCGCCTAATTTGGCATCATACTCATTTTTGAATCCCGATGACCTATTAGACCCTGTGATTTATCCACCCGATGATGTCGAAAAACGCTTGTTTTATCAAGCCTTCATTGATGCCCAAACGAATCGCCTTTATGCAGAAATTTGGGAAGCATTTCGCCAGATTAATCATCTATCTCTGAGTGAATAAAATGAATACAGTACCTAAAAGACGAAAAATAGGCACTATTCGCTTTTTTTTATTACTAGGATTTGCTGTCATACTCGGTTTGTCGTTGTTGATTGCCGTCATTGGGTATATGAGCCTGACGAATTTACAAACTAGCATAGATATGGCGCTGAATGAAGCGGTACAAATTAGCAATTATAGCTTAGAAATCGAAAATGATTTTTTGAGCGCCCGCCAATATGAATCGAATTTTTTAGATAACTGGCGTTTATTAGGGTTCGATGAGGCAGAAGCGCGATTTATTATCCCATATACCACTTCGATTAATTTGGCAAAGATGCACCTAACAGAACTGACCACACTCATTGACCAACTCAATACACCGCGCCTGCGCCCTGTACAACCATCTGTCAATGCACTCGCACCATTATTAGAAACTTATATTGCCACCTTTAATAGTACGCGCGAGGCGGTGCAAGCGCGGAGCGAATCGGGTGGGGTAGAGCAAACCCTTCAGCGTCATTGGGAAGCCCTGCGCGAATATGTTGAAGATTTAAGCAACCGTCAATTATATGAATTGCTGATGCTTATTAAGGTGAATGAGCAAGCCTATTTTAATACCCGTCAACAAGCCTTTTTAGATAATGTCCGCATTTTGGCATTACAATTTACTCGGCTTGCGCCCACTTTTTTTGATGTGCCAATGGCGGGTGAATTTTTGCCAGATTTAGAAACTGTCACAAACCGATTAAATGAATATCAGGCAACCCTCAATGAATTGGTGGTATTAGACCAAGACATCCTCGCTAATAGCGAATTGGGTCGTGATGTGGCAGAAAATATCAATATTTATACCGCGCAACTGAACTCTCTGGCACAAACATCTCTCACGCAAACCCGCCTAGACCAACAACGGATTAGCAATCAAAGCACAGTCGCATTGGTCGGGACAGCGACAATATCATTCATTGTTGGGTTGTTGATTGCGGTTGCACTGCTCAGGCGAATCCTCATCCCTCTCAATCGGTTACGGGTGGCGGCACAACGGATTGATGGTGGAAAGTTGGATAATCCGCCTGTGATTGTGCCAAACCAAGACGAATTTGCCACACTCGCCGATGTATTTAATCAGATGACAGGGCGTCTGCGCGTATTTGTTGGCGACCTCGAAAATTTAGTCGAGGCGCGGACACATGATTTATCGCTTGCAAAAGCAGAGGCAGAACGGGCGAATAAAATAAAATCGCAATTTTTGGCGAATATGAGCCATGAACTCCGCACACCGTTGAATGCCATCCTCAATTTTACGCAATTTGTGTCGAATGGTATGTTTGGTGAGGTGAATGCCAAACAAGTCGAGATGCTCGACATTGTGGTGGATAACGGGAGGCATTTATTGGCGCTCATCAACGATATTTTAGATATTTCTAAAATCGAAGCAGGTGCAT
>CALDGT010001091.1 GCA_937942935.1 uncultured Chloroflexota bacterium
ATCCGCCAAGAGCGATTTATTCGCTTTCAGTCCTGCTAAGAGCGCATTATAGGCTTCACCCATGTCAATCTCGCCCATTGCAGACCCGCCACCACTGACAACCGCGTGTTCTTGTTCAGCCGTTTCAAATGCCGACATATCTACATAGTAGCCCCGTTCTTCGGCAATATCTTTGGTGACTTGAATTGGCAATCCCAATGTAGATTTGAGATAAAATGCCTTTTCACCATCTAATGTGCCACCTACGGGCAAATTAGCGAGCATTGCATCGAGTTCCGCCAAACCAATATCCATTGTACGGCGAAAGCGTTCTTCTTCACGGGTAATAATCTTCTTGATGGTGTCGGCACGTTCACGCAATTCGGTATAATATCCACCCATCGTTTCGATGACCGCATCCGCCACCTTGCCCAAAAATGGTTCATGTAAGCCTATTTTTGTGCCAAAACGTGCCGCACGGCGAATCACCAACCGACAAACCGAATCGCGCCCTTTTGCACCCGGTAAAACACCATCCGCCGTCAAAAAAACTGCCGCCCGCACATGGTCGGCAATCACACGGTAGGGGACATAATTCGCATCCCGTTCTTCATCAGTATGCCCCGTGATTTCTTGCGTCTTTTTGATGATGGGCATGAATAAATCGGTGTCATAATTCGCCGTTTTGCCCTGAACAATGCTCACAATCCGTTCCAAACCCATGCCTGTATCTACACCGGGCGCAGGGAGTGGTTGGTCAAATTGCCCTGTATGGGTGGGGTCGGCTTGCAGACGGTTATATTGCATGAACACCAAGTTCCAAATTTCTAAAAAACGGTCATCTTCGGCTTGAAGCATAGGGACAATGCTATCTTCGCCTAATTCTGGGGTTTTATCCCAATGAATTTCGCTGGTCGGACCACAAGGTCCCGTCTCTGCCATTTGCCAGAAATTGGTTTTGGGTCCCATCCGCGCCACACGCTTGGGGTCTACGCCAATTTTATTCACCCAAATGTTATAGGCTTCATCATCATTCTGATACACCGTGAACACAAGGCGGTCTTTGGGCAACCCATATACTTGGGTGAGTAATTGCCATGCAAATTCGATGGCGTATTCTTTGAAATAATCGCCAAAGCTAAAATTACCAAGCATCTCAAAAAAAGTGTGATGACGAGGGGATGGTCCCACATTTTCGAGGTCGTTATGCTTACCACTCACACGCATACATTTTTGCGATGTGGTGGCACGTTTATAATCGCGCTTATCTATGCCTAAAAACACATCCTTAAATTGCACCATGCCCGAATTAGCGAATAACAGAGTGGGGTCATTGCCCGGTACAAGGGATGAGGACATAACATGCTGATGTTTTTGTTCTACAAAATAATCTAAAAATGCCTGCCGAACTTCGACACTGGTCATGAATTTCATGTTTATTTTTTTCCTGTG
>CALDGT010001092.1 GCA_937942935.1 uncultured Chloroflexota bacterium
CGAGCAAGAATTGGCACAAGACCTCGAATCGGGCGCGGTGGATATTACCTTACCCGGTCGTCCAAATCCGACAGGCGGGTTACATCCATCCACACGGACACTCCGCCGATTCTTCGATATTTGGGGCGATATGGGATTTCAGGTATATCAGAGCCGTGACATCGAAACCGATGACATGAACTTTACCCAACTGAATATTCCACCGCATCACCCTGCGCGGGATATGCAAGACACCTTTTATACCACCACACCAAATGTCATCTTGCGGACGCATACATCGGCGGGGCAAATCCGCGCGATGCGTGAACTGGGCGGAGATGGCACACAACCATTACGGGTGGTTTTGCCCGGTATGTGCTATCGGTTTGAACAAATCACTGTCCGTAGTGAGGTGCAATTTCATCAGATGGAAGGCATTGCCATCGGCAAAAATATTCGGATGAGCGACCTCAAAGGCACAATCACCGAGTTTATCCGACGGTTCTTTAGCCCAACCGCAAAAACACGCTTCCGCGCTTCATATTTTCCATTCACAGAACCGAGTATGGAAATTGATGTGGAATGTTTCTTGTGTGGTGGTGAAGGATGTCGGGTATGCAAGCATAGCGGTTGGCTTGAGATTGCGGGTAGTGGCATGATTCATCCTGTTGTGTTGCGGAATGGTGGCTATGACCCCAACGAATGGAGTGGATTTGCCTTTGGGATGGGTCCAGAACGTATGACCTTGCTCAAACATGGCATTAGCGATATTCGCTATTTCTGGGCGAATGATTTGCGTTTCTTGGAACAATTTTAAGGATGCTACTGATGAAACAAATTGGACGTGTGTATATCCGCTTCGCGTTGGTGCTGATGAATACCGTCATCCTCATTTTGGTGATAGAGGGTGTATCGGCGGTTATTATGTCATCGCGCCCTGCGACCACACTCCAAGCAAATTTACAGGCGTTTAAGTCGCGCATGTTGGGCTTGTCGTATTATCAGGCACAAGATTGGGCAGACGGCTACTGGTCAGAACATATTCAAGCCGATAATTGGGTGTATGCGCCGTATCGGTTGTGGCAAACGCGCCCATATAGTGGGCAATATATCAATGTGAATGAAAAAGGCAATCGGCTCACCCATGCGTCTGATTGTAACGGAGATACCTATCAAATTTATGTATTTGGTGGGTCTACGCTTTGGGGATATGGTGTGCCAGATTGGAATACTATCCCCACAGGGATGCAAATCGCGCTGATTGAGGATGGCGTGTGTGTAATGAATTTTGGCGAATTGGGGTATAGCTCCACGCAAAGCCTCATTCGCCTCTCGCAACTCATCGCTAATGGTGATGTGCCTGATATGGTGGTGTTCTATGATGGAACAAATGATATTGCCGCCGCCAACCGCACCAGCATCGCGGGGAATCATTTTTATTATGAGGCAATTAATAGCGCCCTCAGTAGCCAAAAATTTGCCCAAGCGGATGTGTCGTTAGGGCAAGGACTACTTAATGCGCTCACGCATAGCGCGACATACCGTCTCATTGTGGGAGACCCGCCAAAGATTGAACCGAATTGGGCATTAGCACCGTTGGATGATTCATTTATCAATGCTACTGCCCAAACCTATTTGAATAATATTGCGATGGCGAATGCCTTATGTGAGGCGAATGGTTGCACATTCCATGCGTTTATCCAGCCTGTGTTGCCCATCTCTGCGCGAGAGGTGAATGATGAAGAACAACGCTTTTTATGGGAAATGCCCGGTGGGTTGAATGAGTTATTTTTGGCGGTGTATCCGATTTGGGAGGCACAAGCCGAAAATTTGGATTATTTGACCTATCTAGGACAGGGATTAGATGACCAAACTGAGCGTGTTTGGATAGATTTTAACCATATTACTGCGATTGGGAATTTGTCAATCGCAAACGACATTGTGGCGGTCATCCGCCCGTTGATTGAAAAATAAGGAGACCTAAAAATATGCTCGTGCCACTTTCATGGCTTAAAGAATTTGTAGATATAGACATCCCCGCCGAAGCATTGGCAGAACGCCTGACGGTAGCGGGATTAGAAGTGGGGAAATTACATTATATCGGTTTGCCACAAACCCAAGTCGAAGGCATCCGCCAACCACCATCGAATCACTTGGTATGGGATAGAGAACGGCTCGTTTTGGCGGCAATCCGCGAAGTAAAGGTACATCCCAATGCCGATAAACTGGTTTTGGCGATGGTGGATTATGGCGGGGCAGAACTTGAACAATGTGTGACAGGTGCGCCGAATCTGTTTGCATATCGCGGAAAAGGCGAATTGAATCCGCCCTTATGGACAGCTTTTGCACATGAAGGTGCAGAAGTTTGGGATGGTCATAGCGATGAACCCAAGCGGATGATACTCAAGGGCAAAGAATTGCGCGGTGTTTATAACAAGAGTATGGTCTGCTCCGAAAAAGAACTCGGCATCGCAGAAGACCATGACGGTGTTATCCTCATGCACACGCAACCACGCGGATTAGATGGCAAACCTTTTCCTGCGGGCGCACCTTTAGCTGATGTTCTGGGTGATATTGTGTTAGAAGTAGAACTCACCCCCAATTTAGCGCGGTGTTTTTCGGTGTTGGGTGTTGCGCGAGAAGTGGCGGCATTGCTGGATAAACCCTTACGCCAACCGAATTATGATTTTCTGGCAGAAGGCGAGCCAATTGCAGGTCAGGTGAATATCGAAATTCGCAATAGCGAGTTAAACCCGCGTTTTGTGTTGGCATTGCTCAAAAATACCAAAATTCAACCCTCGCCAGAATGGATGCAACGCCGTTTGAAATTGGTGGGGCAACGTCCCATCAATAATATTGTGGATGTGACCAATTATATTACCTTTGAATTGGGGCAACCGCTCCATGCCTTCGATTATGATAAATTGGTGGAACGCGCTGGCGGAAAAGCCCCCACCATCATCACCCGTTTGCCCAATAGTGGCGAAACACTACTCACGTTGGATGGTCAAATGCGACAATTAGAGGCGCATAATATCCTTGTGTGTGATACCGAAGGTGTGTTGAGCATGGGCGGGATTATGGGAGGTGGTGAGACCGAAATTAGCGACAGCACCACCACCGTTTTATTAGAAGGCGCGAATTGGAATTTCATCAACATTCGCCGTTCAATGCAATCGCAAAAAATCTTCACAGAGGCAGGCACACGCTATAGTCGCGGTGTGCATCCAAGCCAAGCGATTTTGGGTGTGTCGCGCGGGATTGAACTCATGCGCGTAACAGGCGGTGGTGTGGTATCGAAGGGATTGATTGATGAATATCCCAACAAGCCCATTCAACCCCAAATTACCCTGCATACCCGCGAAATTCGCCGACTTTTGGGCATGGATTTTGCCACAGAAACCGTTGCCGATATTTTGTTGCGCTTGGGTTTTACTGTGACCGTCAAAGACGAAACGTTGCAAGTGATTGTGCCTGACCATCGCATGGACATCAGCAACGACCAAACCATCGGGCAAGCCGATTTAATTGAAGAAATTGCGCGGGTGTATGGTTATGATGCCATCCCTATTAGCATTATGGATGATGCGATGCCTCCGCAATGGGTGAATGTGACCTTTGAGCGTGAAGAACGTCTGCGTGATGTGTTGGTAGATTTGGGCTTGCGCGAAAATATCAGCTATCGGTTCACCACGCCCGAAATTGAGAGCAACCTTGTGCCGAATGGTGCAAATG
>CALDGT010001093.1 GCA_937942935.1 uncultured Chloroflexota bacterium
CCCATTGCATGGAGAAAGGGGTGAAAACCATTTTCGAGCAGATTTTAGCCCCCTCAGCCACGATGTGGGGAGGGGGTTGGGGGTGGGGTGAAATGCGAAAATATTAACCTTTTTGGCAAATTTATAAACCGTTGTTATACTAATCCCAAACACTTATTAAACGTGAGCTATGGATAACCAATAGGTCTGCAAAAGCAACCCCTATCCCCCCGTCCCCTTTCCCCATTGCATGGAGAAAGGGGTGAAAACCATTTTCGAGCAGATTTTAGCCCCCTCTCCGCATCGTGGGGAGGGGGTTGGGGGTGGGGTGAAATGCGAAAAAATTAACCATAACTCACATTATCAAATAAAAGACCAATGGGGAGATTTTATGGCAACCAACGAGAAGCAAACCCTCATCCGCGCTTGGATGCGCCTGATGTACTACGACAAAATTACACAGGACGAAAAGCGCAATTTTATGCGCCTGCGCCGAATCATCATCTTGCTCACACTGGCGGTCACCGTTTTATCGGTGGTGATTTTGTTATTCGACATCATCAGCCGTGACCAAAATTGGGTTTTTGCGCTCATGGCGGGTGTATCGGCTTTCCTGATGTTTTTATACCTCATCCCGACCACATTCCTCAAGTTCATCCCATTTATTTTTAAGGTAGCCATCCCAAGCCTGTTTTATAGCGTCATCGGAAAAGATAAACGGCGCTGGTTGGCACAAGATACGACTCGCCCAGATGTTGGGGAATCCTTTGAACAATTGCAAAACAATTTAACACTGACTTTATTGTGGCTTTTGCGAATTTTTTTATTGATACTCATCATCGTAGCCAGCCTGAGCATGTTTGCGGTGGTGCATGTCTTGATGGACAGCAACGCCACCGATTTACAAAATGCGTTGGGGATTATCATCCTCAGCCTGCCGATTATTGGGCTAAATGTCCTCAATTACACCGAATTATATGCGGGTCCCACCACATGGATTCAATATCGGGTGGCGGCAGAAAAAATTCGCTCGAATATTTATTTGTATCGCACCAAAACAGACCCCGATTGCAAAAACGAACCAAAGACAGATGTTGCAGATGAAAACCCCGATACACAAACCGAAAAAGAATATCACTATACAATACAGAATGAGCGCGATATTAAACTCGCTTCTGTCCTCTCGCAAGTGAGCGATGAAATTCCGCAAAAAGTCCCATATACGCGCACAAATGGGCAAGCAGAAAATGTGGATGATGAGATTGATGCAGATAAGGCAAAATTACTCATCAAGCCCGCGCTAGAATATTCTGCCGATGGCGATGATGGATTGACCGATTTAGACGGCGACCAGTTTGTGACGTACATCAAAACGCGGATTCACAAGCAAATTGATTGGTATCGGGATAGAGTCGAAAAAGATTATTTGCGGAGCAAACGTTATACCCAATACGCCATGATGATTACCACAGTCGGGTCGGTTTTGGGCATCGCGCTGAGTGTGATAGACCCGCGTTTGGTGGGGTTGGTGGCGATTGCCAATGCGATTAGTGTCGCGCTCACCGCTTGGACAAATGTGACCATGATTGGCAAAACCTACAATATTTATAATGCCACATGGCAACGGCTCGATAACACCCTCACCGAATGGCGGGCAATCGAAAACAAGCTATCGGATGTAGAAGAAGGGCGGCATAAATTTGTCGCAGAGATTGAGTGCATTTTAGAAACCGAACTGAGAGAATGGTCAAAGACGGCGATGGAAATTCAGGTGTCGAATGACCGTAGTATGCGGAATAACCTCGCCAAAGAAGATATTAAATCAACGGGGTGGTATAAAGAGTTGCCCAATAAGTGAAAAGCACCAAGCGACTCGCACTAGAAGCCCAGTTTTCACCCCCTCTCTCCATGCAATGGAGAAAGGGGGCAGGGGGGATAGGGGTGTGAGCGTCTAATCTAATACACCAGCTTATTCACATACTTTTGGTCGCGGGCATAGCGCAATAACTCATCTCTAAAATTGGGGTGGGC
>CALDGT010001094.1 GCA_937942935.1 uncultured Chloroflexota bacterium
ACGATAATTGCCCATAATGCGCCAATGCCATTTGGTGAATCGGCATCGGGCGCCATGAACATGATGATGCTTTCGCCCTGAATGAGGAGCGCCATTGGGATGATGATGAAACTGGCTAATAAATTTGCCGCACGAGTGCTATTGGTTTGGCTACTGACGACCACCGCGCCCGCCACCATGACTAAGGCTTGTACCCCTGTGAGCAAAATAATTTGCACAACCAACAAAATTGGAGGTCTCCATTGGTAATCTCCAAACAATAACGAGAGCATATAAACAGTCATCCCGCCCAGACTCGATACGAGTGGGGGGATGGTTGCCGCTAATGTCTTGCCGATGTATAACTCGGTATTGGTTAATGGGGTACTGAGGAGGGGTTCTAGGCTACGGCGTTCTTTTTCGCCGACAAATGTCTCTAAGGCGATGACGAGCGAAATAGAAATGGGGAAGAACCCGACAATCATCAACAAAAATGGCACAGTCCGTTCACCGATGAGGCGTGCGCCAAAGCTATCAACATAATTGGTGAATTGGGTTGCGACAAATTGTGCTAAAAATGGAAACATGAAGGTTAGGATGATGATAGGGGCTAAAATACGCCAATCCCGAAAGCTATCTGCTACCTCGCGCCGTGTGATGATGAGGGCATTACTCATCACACGCCTAAACTCTGTGAGCGGGTTTTGGGTGGGCTTTGATGCCGTGGTGGGCGTGTTTAATTCCATCGGTGGGGTATGAGTTGTCATTAGTTGTTGTCCTCCAATTTGCCTTCATCTTCTTTGACCACGCGCAAATAAATATCTTCTAAGGTTTTAGTGATGGGCGCGAGTGTAATCACATCAATGCCCAAGCCCATTGCCTTGCGTAATACCGCAGGATTATCATCTTCAGGGCGGGTGGTACGATATCGCACCCAATCTGCACCCGATTCCTCTACTGTTACAACAGTTGCTAAATCTCTTGCAAATCCATTTAGCTCACCTTTGACACGCAATTCCATGATAGGGTCGCCCACAAATTGGCGTGAGAGTTCTTCAAATGTGCCATGTGCGATAATCCTGCCACGTCGAATGATGGCAATTTTGTTGGCGAGGGCTTGTGCTTCTGTGAGGTTGTGGGTGGTGATGAGGAAGGTGCGTGATTCTTTTTGGAGGTCAATGATGGCATCCCGTACTTGCTTGGCACTGACAGGATCCATGGCAGAGGTGGGTTCATCGAGGAGCAAAACGGGCGGATTGTGCAGCATGGCGCGTACCAATGCCAATTTTTGCTTCATGCCTTTGGAATATTCGCCAAGTCGTTTGTCGAGCGCGAAAGTGAGTCCAAATTGTTCCATGAGCGAAGAAGCCCGTTTGCGTGTTTCACTGTCGGGTAAATGGTAAACCCGTCCAAAAAATGTGAGGTAATCCATGCCTTTCATGCGTTCATACAAACCGTGTTGCTCAGTCAATACGCCGACATGCGCCCGCACTTGTGCGGGAGATTCGGTCACTTCATAGCCTGCAATACGGGCAGAGCCAGAAGTGGGCTGAAGGATGGATGTCATCATGCGGACAGTGGTGGTTTTGCCTGCGCCATTTGCACCGAGTAGTGCCAAAACAGCCCCCGCAGACACAGATAAATTGATATTATCTACAGCGCGGAATGTTCCAAAATCTTTGGTTAAATTGTGACATTCTATCATAATGATATTCTCGTTATTGAGCTACAATTTCAAAAATAATAACCACTACCACCCATTTTAACCCCAAATGAGGGTATTATTTCTACCCAGTAAAAGGGGGTTTAGGCTACTTTTGATAGCATATCATAGGTTTATAGGGGTAGATATGAAGATTTGGTAGGGGATTTAACGAGGGTTATCTCGATAATCTGCCAATATACGAAGCGCCATCTCTCGTGCTTCATCTTCATTGTGGGCAAAATGATAAGGCAATTGAACAACAACCGAAAAAGTTTTGCTAACTATTTGTGTAGCAAATGTCATCCCGACCACAATGTATCCGAGCA
>CALDGT010001095.1 GCA_937942935.1 uncultured Chloroflexota bacterium
TATGATGAAAAAACAGGTGAATATCTTTTTTATGATTGTTGTGCGGAAAGCCCTAAAGGTCGTAGAAGCAGTTGCTATGACCGAGAAGGGCAAGATGTGCGGGAAAAAGAAGGGATTCATCCGACAGGGAATGCTATTGAGATGGCAATGGCAATGGGGATTGAAATTTTGACAGAGGAGCAGTATCGGGAATTACAAAAATATGGTAACTTCGATACAAAAACATCAAGTTGGCTAAAAACCCCGCAGGAGATTAGAAAACTAGGTGGCGCTATCTTTGGCGATTGTCGGTATAACCATGTTTTTATTTATCATAACAGTGCGCCAACATTTTATAGCTCTAGGGGATTCCGTGGTGTACTGCGGATTTAAGCCATGAGTATAGATGGATTGGCGCTGGTTTTGTTATAACCAGCGCCATAGTCATTTTTAAGCGCTTTTCTTTGTGCGATTATTCAGAAGGAATAAGCTCGCACTTAGAATGATTAAAAGTCCACCAATCCCCAAAATCATATCGCGCCAAGCCGGATTTTCACCCGTGTTTGGCAATTGGCTTGGGATGACAAAAACTTGAGATGCGTCTCCGCTATTTCCAAAGGCATTTGCTCCGACTAATGCCAAATTGCTGACATGCACACTAGCATTGGGAGATTCTAAAATTGCCGCGTTTGGGATAGTCTCGCCCACTTTTAGAGCCGCTATCCTAGCAGAAACTACAATGACCGCTTCTTCATTGGGTTGTAAGGTAAACCCAGTCACTGTCAGCGTATTTCCATTGAAATTACCTTCGCCATGTGTTGTCGAAATCAGGCGAATATCACTTAGGCGTTCATCAAAGACATCATAAATAACCACTTGCGTAAGCGGGATGGTTTTGGGATTCCGCGCCCGAATGGTATAAGTGACAGTTTGACCAATGGTAGCGAGTGGATTATCCACTGTTTTGAATACAAATTCTGGGTCTCCCGTAGGGACAGGTACTGTTACAGTCACTGTACCACCCGGTTGAGTTACAATGACTGTAGCAATTTCATCATCATTGATGATGGCGGTAAATTGTGCAGGTGAGATGAGTTCCACCCCGCCACTAATGCCCGTGATGCCAAAATCTACCGTTTCGACCCCTTCGGCGAGTGCATCATCTAAAATTGTGAGTGTGACCGATTGAGAGGGGGCATAGAATGACCCTGCCACAAATAAAGCATCATCAAAGGTTAATGTGACAGGCGCAAAAGCAGTATAATCTGTCCCACTGGTCGCTGTGCCAGCGAGTGAGTCGCTGATGGTGAGGGTTATATCGCCTGTTAAATTAAATCCAATGGGGATAAATAGTTGCACATCAATCGTTAATGTACCAGCATTTTCATTGATGACAGCACTATTAGCGACAAATGATGCTTGGGCAAAGATATTAGCATCATTATCATTGATGATGATTGTATGTGTATCGGGGAAGCCGATTTCCCCTGCGCCTGTGACCTGATTTATCATCAGCGCCAAGGCTTCTGCACCTTCTATCGCGGTGTCATCCAAAATATTGACAGTTACTGTTTGTGTGTAAGTGCCTGTTGTGAGAGGACCTGCAAATGGGACATTCGTTGGGGCAAAAACTGTATAATCTGTGCCGATGGTCGCATTGCCAGTTGTTGCATCTACAATCCCAACAATCACATCACCTGTATCGCTAAAACCGGGAGGCACATCTAATTGTACTGTGATATTCAGGGCAGTATTACCCTCGTTTACGATTTGATTGATGCCAAGAATGGATGCACTAGCGACAATATTATCTGTCCCAGTACATTCTAAATTATAGCTGACGGTTGGTTGAGTAGGGTCATTTGTGCTGAATGTGATTTGAGCTGTGCGTAAGCCTGATGCCGATGGATTACAGATGATTGCGACTTGTTGGGGCGGGTTGGCATCTCCGATAGCAGTCGGCAAACCAATGATGCTAAAATCACCCGCGTGAGTGCCAGTAAGACTGGTCAAATTGACCGATAAACTGGCGCTACCTGTTTCTATAATCTCTAAAATAGCGCTGATTTCTGTGCCGATAGGTGTTGACCCTAGGTTGATTGTTGAGCCAACCACAGGAATAGAACCATAACCGGGGTCAAGTGAAAATTCATATGCACCCATGTCGCAATCACCAACTTGTGGATTATTAACAGCACCAACCCCATTAAATCCACGCAGAAAACCGCGTTGGTCATCTGTAGGACAATTGGCAAGATTCGCGGCATCTAAAGCGGGACTGCCGATTGCAAGTGCATGGGTCAATGTGGGTCCGTTATTATTGGCGAGTGGGCTGATGATTGTGCCGATAGCACCTGCTGGCACAATATCGGTTGCCCCTGCGGGGCATCCACCAGCATTACCACCTGTACCAAAAATGTTATAGGAATTGCCATTTATGACTGTACCGCCAAAAGAATTATCATTACGACAGTTACTATCCGTTGGCGCAGTGTTCCCTGCAATGATAGTGTTTTGGATGTTGACTGTACCGAAAAAATTATTATGAATCCCACCACCACTTATTGATGCTGTGTTGTTCGTGATGGTGTTGTTTTGTAGGGTTAAAACGGCACTAGACCCAGTATAAATCCCCCCACCTTGATTGGCTGTGTTACCCGAAAAGGTGTTGTTGATGAGTGTGACATTACCACCTTGTGTCTCCAGCCCACCGCCATTACTAGCGTTATTATTGAAAAAGGTATTACCTCTAAGAAAGACTGTTCCACGAGTGTTTTGAATAGCACCACCGCTATTAGGTGGTGCGCTATTGCCCGTAAATGTGCTGTTGGTAATGGTGACGTTGGCGCTTGTTTCGACAACCGCTATTGCACCGCCAAGCCCATTTGAACCATCGTTAGCCACGTTATTCCTAAAAATGCTATTATCAATTGTAAGTTGACCGCGTGTAAAAATTGCCCCACCCATTACCCCTAAACCAGGTGCATTGGCGAGACCATTTTCGATGGTCAAATCATTGATAAAAACGTTTGCGCCTAGTGAGATGCGCATAATCCGAAACGTTGCCGCCCCGCTACGGCTCAGTGTAAACCCATTGCCCTCAATTGTCAGGCTATTACCACCGTCTGGCAAAATGCTAGGCAAACCGTTTGCGCCCTCTGATGTAGGTGTACTTTCGGCGACAGCTGTTAGCGCGATATTGGCATTAAAGGTAATGACATCGGGCTGGTTATTGCTGTTTGCGGTATTAATTGCGGCAATTAGGGATGCTTCATCATTCACGATGAAATTTGCGGCGGAGCTTGGCGGAACAACCCCAAAGCTAAATAAGAATAGGAATATCCCAAAGACGAAAAGACGTTTCACTCTCAAAGTCTCCTTAATAGCGGGGTTGATGGTTATCAAGCGATATATATAGAAATATTGGTGTTATTTTAGCATAGGTTGTTGTAATTTAGCGAACTCACTTACCAATTTGTAATTGAATATCCACAACATCACCCTCATCAATTTTTTCAGCTTTGCGGACATTCGCCCGAATCGGTACAAGGTATACCCCATCTTTTGGGAATAATGATGTTGTCCATATCGTTTTACCAATTTGCACCTTTACAGGAATTACGCCCCAACCATATGTGACCAGTTGTGAAATCGCTTTGATGTCATCACTTTGTTCTTGTGGAATTGCTACAAAGTAAAATGGGGAAGGTCCGCGCCAATAGATAATATCACCTGTGAATTCAATGCACATTTCCATCATAAACACCTTTATCCCTGAATATTTTGCAAGGCTGTCTGGGCATAATTTCGTAAAGTTTTATTATTCAACGCATTTTTTATTTCTGGAATGAGGGTCTCTGATGCGCCATTTTCAAATCGTGTTGCTAAAATCCAGCTACTCATCTCTTTGAGCATCGCATCATCCCCATAAAAATGGTGCATCACCTCTTGGTCGCTCATTTTGGCGCTGATGAACTCGATAGTTTCTGCCAATAATTCCAGATAAGTTTCGCCTTCTGCTTGTTCGGAGAAGTGAGACATCACTTTACTCAAATGCGTGTCTGATAGGGTTATCCGATTTTGATAGGCATATTGTAGCCATAATGCTAATTCATTGGGTGATAGGTGACTTAGATTTGTTTCGATGATGTTTATCGTGACCATGTGGGGGGCATTTTTCAGCAAAATTTGGATAGCCATACTTTTTGCGCGGATAGCAGGGATGTTGATATAGCGCAAAAGGTCATCATAGCTTTTTTTTGCACCTAATAAGCGCATTCCAATTGATGACCTTTGATAATAAGCAGATTCAACAAAAGGATAGATGGCGGATGCTGTGATGCTATCTATGTGCGAAATGAGATGATGTTCAATCAGGCGGATTGTTCTGGGATATGATTTTTCGATGATACTATCTAGCCACATCATGAGTTGAGTCGGTGATATGGTGTTGATATGCGTTGATAATAACTGGATAATTTCTTTCGACTCATCACCTTGTTGTAGGTGTGTTGATAATTGCTGAATGATAGTATCTGTCATGCTATGCCACCTCTACAATTAAGCCATCACTCCAATTATATTTGGTATCCATTTTGGCGCTAACAGTTTGATGAATGTGTGGCTCATTATCAAGTGTGATGATGCGTCCTGTTGCGTGATGATGTGCCACCAGTGCATTTTTATCTTCACGAGTGCCGACACTAAATTCGACTTGTGGATTTTTTAGGATGTTCTTCACCCAATGCGAATTTTCGCGCATTTCGCTAACCATATAATAGCGCCCATCATGTTCGACATACCAAATTTCGATATTATGCGGATTCCCCGATTTATGCCCGAATGTTGTGAGATATAAAAATGTCTCTGTCATCATCTTAACCTCCAATGCGTACTATTGCAGTGATGATACCATTTTCTGCATCGCAGACAAAAAATTATATTTTTTGTGCCACTTATTTGGAGTGCATCAAACTCTTGACTTAGAGTGCGCTCAAACTTGTACAATGACAGAGTTGCATATACATATAAAGGAGCGTATTCATGAATAAGCGGGCATTAGGACGTTCTGGCATTGAAGTGTCACCACTCGGAATGGGGTGTTGGGCGATTGGTGGCAGTGGTTGGGGGAATGGGGCAAATGATGACGAGTCTATTCGTGGTATCCACAAGGCATTAGAACTAGGTGTTAATTTTTTTGATACTGCCGATGTATATGGTGCAGGGCATAGCGAGCGTATTTTAGCAAAGGCGTTGGTTGGTCGCCGTAATGAGGTCATTATCGCTACTAAATTTGGTTATACAGACACGGGACCAAATGCCACACCCGAATATATTCGCTCTGCCTGCGAAGCATCCTTAAAGCGTCTCGATACCGATTATATTGATTTGTATCAGTTTCATGTCAATGACTTTGACCCTAATCATGCCGATGTCGTCCGTGATACGCTAGAAAATTTGGTGGCAGATGGCAAAATACGGGCTTACGGATGGAGTACCGATTTTCCAGAAGGGGCGCGAGTGTTTGCACAAGGGACGCACTGTGCATCTATTCAGGTAGAACTTAATGTGGTTGATGATGCCCCTGATATTCTTGCGGTCTGTGAAGCATTTAACTTAGCGGCAATCAATCGCGGTCCATTGGCGATGGGTTTGCTGACTGGCAAATATAATCCCAATAGCAAGTTGCCTCAAGATGATGTGCGCGGACCAAATGCGCCAGATTGGATGAAATATTTCAAAGATGGACAACCAAATCCCGAATGGCTAAACAAAGTACAAGCTGTTGGGGAAATACTGCGGAGTGATGGGCGTACATTGGCACAAGGTGCATTAGCATGGCTATGGGCGCGTAGCGATAAAAATATACCTATCCCGGGATTTCGTAATCCTATTCAGGTCGAAGAAAATTGTGGCGCATTAGCATTTGGCGCATTGACACAGGAGCAAATGCGTCAAATTGACGAAATTCTTGAACGCTCAACAAAGTAAATGAACTATTATCCCGCCCTTGTGACCGATTCCCATTCGGTTACAGGGTGGGATGTATCATCGCCCCGCAATGTCTTTATCATAAGACTGTAGCCCTTAGCCTTTTGCAAACTGTTCAATGAACACTCTCGCATTCATCATACCATCTTCGGCGCGGATTTTTTCGCCAAGTTCCTTCACCTTCTGACGCATGGTTGTACTTGTTATACTTTCTCGAATCGCATTAGCTAAGGCTTCTGCGGTTAATTTTTTGCGTGGAATTGGCTTTGTTCCTACACCTAATTGTGCAATCCGGTGTCCCCAGAAGGCTTGGTCGCCCATAAATGGCGTGATGATAGTTGGCACACCTGCGCGTAAGCCCGCCGATGTTGTTCCTGCACCGCCATGATGGACTACAGTCGCCATTTTGGGGAATAACCAGCTATGCGGAATAGATGGCAACATATACACTGTTTCGGGTAAATCTGTCTGATTCATCCCGCCCCAACCAGATGCTAATACCCCGCGTTGCCCCGATAATGCCAATGCTTTGAGTGTGGTTTTTAATGTTTCTTCTGGATTACGACTGCCCATGCTCCCAAATCCAACATAAACAGGAGGTGAACCCGCTTCTAAAAATGATACTAATGGTTGGGGTGGTTGCCAATTTGGACTAGGGTCTAAAAACCAATATCCTGTCACATGATGATGAGTACCCCAATCGGCTGGCTTGGGGATGACATAACGGCTAAATCCGTATAAAACAGGTAATTTGAGCCGATTTTCTTGCCGATAATGCCCAAAGAATGACCCGCGTTTTAATCCTAATGCTCGTCGCACCGTTACATCGCCCATCCGCCCACTTTGCCATATTAATTGTCGCATTGCATGAAATGAGGCTCGGTTGAATAGTCGCCCAAATGATAATTTT
>CALDGT010001096.1 GCA_937942935.1 uncultured Chloroflexota bacterium
CTTTTGCGACCTCTGTGGGATACCCCACAGGGATGAGGACATACGCCCGTTCATTGTGAGGGCGATTGAGAATATCGCCTAAAAATGCCATTGGACTAGGCGTATGTGTGAGGGTAGCCAAACCTGCCAAATGTAAACTTGCCAGCAACATGCCCACCGCAATCCCGACCGATTCAGTAACATAATAATGCTTATAAATGGATTCTTCACCTGTGGCGGAGTCTTTGTGTATCCCATGCGATTGTGCAAACACGATAATCAGATAGGGAGCATCTTCAATATGCGGTTTCATCCAATCTGTGCCAAGTGGTTGTAATGCCTCTAACCATTCTTGTTTCATACGCCGTTGATAATTTTCGCGTTCTTCGGCTTCAGCGGCGACACGAATTTTTTTCTTGATGTCTGCATTACTCACCACAGCAAATGTCCACGGTTGTTGATTTGCGCCAGATGGAGCGCTATTAGCAGTGGCAATCGCATTGCGAATGAGTTCAAATGGGACAGGCTTGGTATCAAAGTCGCGCACAGTTCGCCGTGTAGCCATACGCTCCAAAAACTCACGCGAGCGTTGCAATTGTTCCTCTGGGGGTAAATGCTGAAATTTTAAGGTTTTGAATCTAGGTTCAGACATTATCGAAATCCTCCACGCGCAAAAAATGTGCCAATAATAATGATTGCCATCAATCCGCTACCATATAAAATGAGGTTGGTATAATGCGCTTTTAGCGGATTCATATCTACAGCATTAAATTTATTCGGTTCTGAGACATCTCTTTCGAGCAAAAAGTTAGGGCTGATGAGCCATGCAACAATTAGCCCACCCAATAACCCACCCAAATGCCCCCAATTATCAATAGAGGCGGCACCCGGATTCAAGTTAAATGTGCTAACAATACCCACTGCAAAATTCAGACCACCCCAAATCACCAATTGGCGTAATTGTTGTTTGGCGGTCTCGCCAAATAATTTGCGATGCCGATACCAAAAGATATATTGCGCCCCAAAAACAGCAAAAACCGCGCCAGATGCCCCAACCGATGGGACAAGAGGTGGATTGAGCAACACACTCAACACAGACCCTGCTAATCCACCTAAAATATAAACGATAGCAAAGCGGATGTGTCCAAAGAAACGCTCAACTGTTGAACCAATAAAATACAGGGAGAGCATATTGAAAATGATGTGTTCCAAGCTCCCATGCAAAAACATGGATGTCACGAGCCGATGAAATTGCCCGCCTTGCAACACTTCACGATGATTATTTGCACCCCATACATACAAATCATAGGCTTGTTGAGGGCTTAGGATATAAAACACGAGGATATAAATAGCAACATTCACCCCAATTAACCCATAGGTCACATAGGGCTTCACCACGCGAATATGTAACATCCCACGTTGACGTGGTTGTGTTTGGGATGGTTGTATGACGGGCGGAGGCGCTTCTAGGGGATGTGGGCGCTTAGGTGTTGGGGCGGGTGGTTGGTCATTAGTGGGTTGGTCAAACATAGATAAATCTCTCATCAATACAATTCTAATTTTGGTATGCTATTATGAGGTTGAACGCCTGAATTTGGCGCAAAACATCCATTAAACCATACCATAGATGAGGGATAATCACCAAATGCCCAATTATGACTATAAATGCCAATCGTGCGGAAATCGCTTTTCGTTATTTTATAAAACCTATGCCGATTATGATTCTGCCACCAAAATATGCCCAAATTGCGGGAGTGAACAATTATCGCGCCTCATCACACGGGTAGCGATTCAACAACCCACTCGTGATTATGGCAAAATGAATTCCAACGAGATGCTCTCGGTATTGCAATCGGGCAATTCACGCCAAGTTGGGGAAATGTTCAACCAAATTGGCGGGGCAGACCCGCGTTTGGGCGCGGAATATCACGAGACAACCCAACGTCTACTCAAAGGCGATTCTGTAGAAAAAGTGGAGCGCGACTTGCAAAATAATGTGCCTAAGACTGATTCAGCGTCTTAATCGCCTGCATCAAAAACATCTGGCAACAGGTATCTATATGATAATTAAAGTCTAGTTGTTCTGTCTCGGCATTATATACCCCATCTACGCGGACTTTGGCGGGTTGGTCGTGCGATGGACAGCGCAAATCGCCCAAGCGGGTTTGCAAAAATTGGATAATTTGCGCTTTGGTATGGTCGAGCATTTGCCCCAATTCAAATTCATCGAATAATGGGCTATCGGCAGTTTGGGAGTCATCTAGGGCGATATTAAAGTCAATTTGAATCATGATAAATTATCCTTACGGGGTGATTTTTTCTTCATCGGCGCAGTTTTTTGTTTGGATGATGATTTTGGCGCACGCGGAGGTTCTGATGGTTGGGTGGGCAAATTGAGATAGGGTACAAGCGCGGTGCGAATCCGCAATTGGACAACATCAGGGGTTGCATCAGCATCAATCACGATAAAACGGTCAGGTTGGGCTAAAATTAGGTCTTTATAACCCGCATATACCCGTTCATGAAAAGGCATTTCCATATCATCTAAACGGTTATATTCATCACCGAATAGGGTCGCTTTAGCACGCCGTTCTAATGCCTTGCGCGGAGATATATCTAAGAAGAGGGTGACATCGGGCAACAATCCACCTGTGGCAAATGTGATGATATGCCGTAACGATTCTAAATTCAGTCCATGTCCATATCCCTGATAGGCATAGGTGGAATCTATAAAACGGTCACAGATGACCACCCCACCCGATTCTAAATAGGGGGTAATGACTTCACCAACCAATTGCGCCCGCGATGCACAGAATAGCAATAATTCGGCGCGGGGGTGCATATCTTCGCCTTCTTTGTTATCGAGCAAAATTTTACGCACTTGGTCGCCGATAGCTGTGCCACCCGGTTCGCGTGTGGTAAGGACACGATGCCCATTTTGGCGCAAGTAGTCAGTGAGTTGTACAATTTGCGTGGTCTTACCACTGCCATCCATACCTTCAAATGTGATGAACATAAGCTGGTTTATTCCCAATCTTCAATTCTTAAATCTTTAATTCGGCTAAATTCACAAATATTATGAGTGACAAGAATGAGGCATCAAGCAAATATTTCATTCAAATGACTCGTATTCCTCACAAGGCAGTTGGGGCGGACGCTCAATCGGAGCATCCGCCAAACTACCCTATTTTGTTATTCTGGTTCTTGCCGAAAAATGCGGATATAGCGCAATGGCTCATCACCAACACTTTTCGATACCAATTGCGCTTTGCGTATCATCTGATGTTGTAACCGTCTGATAGACGCATCTTGTGGCAACAAGTCAATGAATGCCAGCCCTGCACGCACTTGCATAATGCCAAGTTCTGCCTCGCGCAGGGCTTCAGCGAAAGGGTCTAAGGTATCGGCTTCGAGTTTGAACACATCAATCAGAAAATTTTCCATCTGGCTGACGGTATTCGCCCGTAATACATAAATAGACATGCCCCTACGCTCTGCATCCACAATCAATTTTGGACGGCGACGATAATAATTTTTCATCGTCACCACCGCATCTGCCGCGTGCAAATCATCTGTTACCAGCAACGGCACATGCAAGCGTTTGGCGGCTTGTTGTAGACGGTCACGCGCAATCCCAAACACATATACTTTAAGGGTTTGAAGTGGTGTGACATCGGGTGGACGTTGAACAGGCACTTCATCCAAAATGGGTGTTAAGGGGGTTGGGCGGGTGGTGGTTGGACGGGTGGCATAACCATTGCTAGGTGTACCCATTGTCGCATTACCATTTCCGTTATTCCGTTCACGCTTGGGTTGTGGTTTACCGCGTGGTTGTTCATCTCCATTCCGTTCATTACTGATGGGGCGGAGCATTTCAGGCGTAATCATTTCAATATGAATTTGCCCATCAGCATCACGAGTGCGTAATTCGACAGGCAAAACACGCCCACGCAAGATACCATCTACCGAATCGGATACACTGGTATGCACTATCATGCGGTCACGGGTTTGAATTTCGACCAACACATCAAATGTAGGTGGCGCACGCCGTTCTAACACCGTTTTTTGTGTGCCTCTGCGCCGAGCTTCGTCATCGGATAATGTTACCGATTCAATCCCGCCAATCAAATCGGATAATGTCGGGTTCAGCATCAAATTTTCGAGCGCATTCCCATGTGCTGTGCCGACCAATTGCACCCCGCGTTCCGCAATCGTGCGGGCGGCGGCGGCTTCGAGTTCGCGCCCAATTTCATCTATGACGATAACCTCTGGGTTATGATTTTCGACTGCTTCAATCATCACCTCATGTTGACGGTCTGGCGAATTCACTTGCATCCGCCGCGATTTTCCGACTGCGGGGTGAGGCACATCGCCATCGCCACCGATTTCATTAGATGTATCTACAATCACAACCCGTTTGCCATTTGCCAAAACACGCGCCGTCTCACGGAGCATAGTGGTTTTACCGACACCGGGCGGACCTAATAACAAAATACTTTGTCCAGATTGGATTAAATCTTCGATGATGTCAATGGTGCCATACACCGCACGACCAACCCGACAAGTTAACCCGACCACCGCCCCGCGCCGATTGCGAATTGCAGAAATACGATGTAGGGTGCGTTCCATCCCTGCCCGATTATCGGCATCAAAACTGCCGATGTTATCTACAATAGCATCTAAATCTTCACGGGTGACTTCTTGTTCAACTAAAACGACCTCTCCCTCTACATAACGTGCAGTCGGAAAGCGTCCCAAATCTAATACAATCTCTAGCAGACGGTCTGTATTGCCGATTTTGTCCAATTCAACATTGATATAATCGGGCAGAACGCGCTTGAGCTTATCTATATCATCCGTTATTCGTCTCTCCATACGTTCCTTGATGTGCTATATTGATAAAATTCCTCCGCCTGAAGCTGAGGTTGACTGATTTTTACAGGGTCTAAAAATGCTTTGAGCGCATAGTGCATCCCAAAAGCAAGGCGATGTTGTTTGTTACGGATGGTGATATGACGCACCATCACCGCTTGGGTATTTCCGGTGGGTTCAAAGCCCATACGCGAGAGGGCGTAATCCATCCATTCTTGATAGCGTCGCACACGGATAAACACGTTGTGACGTTCCGATTTTGGCAGGCGTTGTAAAAGTGCCTCAAATAAGGCGATGACTTCTTCGCTTGTCACCTCTTCTGGATTGATGAAGGGGACGATATGCACGCCATATTTGCCACTAGAAACCACAAAATAGGCTTCTACACGATTGTCCTTTTTATAAATCCATCGTTGGGAATCCTCCGGTGTACAGGGGACAGATTGCATTAGGCTTGGGAGTGTGCGCCCCAACAGCGCATGAACAGAAAGCATATCGGCGTCGGTGGCTTCATATAAGGTCAACGGGCTTGGCGTGGTAGGAATCGGCGCAGGCGGTCTTTGCCAAATTTGTTGACGAGTATATAACGAAAAACCACTCGTCCGCATGGTCTCGAATAATGGTGAAAGAACATCTACTTCTGCAATGAGCATATGTGCATCATACCGACCCGCTTCGGCAACCATCGCATCTAAAATGGCTAACCATAAGCTATCGTCTGTCTCTTGCTCTAGTGTTGGCGCAATAAAGACAATATGCGCGTTGCTGTTATCCGATTTCATCCGAAACTGCCCCACCACCTGTTGACGGTCAGAGCGTGCGATAAGGGTATGTGTCCCGCCGAGTGGACGGAGGACATTGCTCGAAAGCAATACACCCATAAGGTCATGTTTATCACGCACACAATCTGCAACACTGTCAAGCAAAATCGCTTTATCCATAATGCGATAAAGCATGGGCAAATCTACTAATGTCGCAGGGCGAATTTCTGTCTCTCTGTTCAACATAACCATCAATTTCTCCCATGCACATTCTAACATTTGTTTGGTCTACTTGACAACCACCATACGAAAAATTCTTATTATTTGCCTCTCACAAATTAAAACCCCCAAACTCCCAAAAAAGATTTGCATATCAACCCATTTTTGCGATATAGTACAGACAATCATGGTATTATTGATAGAGACATCCTGTATCATAGATATAGGACATTTTTAATTCATTATAAGATTGCGGAATAGGAGATGACCGTTGTCTAAGTCACGTACCGAACAACTGGTTGAACGTCTGCGCGATTTGCAAGCAAGCTCTGGCGATGTTGAAGCCGCCGCGATTGTGAGCGTAGATGGGTTGAGTATGGCTTCATCGTTACCCGCAGATATTGAAGAAGACCGCGTAAGCGCCATGTCTGCCGCCATGCTATCGCTCGGTGAACGGATTTCGTCCGAACTGGGGCGTGGTGAATTGGAACAAGTCATGGTCAAAGGTGAGAACGGTTATGTTATCCTTACCTCGGTTGGGGAAGAAGCCGTTTTGACTGTGCTGGCGCGTAAAGATGCCAAACTTGGGCTTATCTTCCTCGATATTAATCGCTCTGTAGAGGCATTATCGAAACTCGTGTAATCGTGTTATATAAAGGGAGTGTGCGGAATAAGTATTTATTCCGCACGGTTCGCTCCATAGTGAAGATGTCCATCGGAAGGCATTTATAACCGTGTTAGACTCTAGTGGGCTGTTTTACCCTAATCGTTTTGCACGGCTCTTTATATTGGCGATGGAGGCTGTCATGGGCGATGCGAGTTGCAATGCCATTTTAAGCATGTCGGGATTAGGCACATTAATCGAAACGCCCCCACCCGATAATTTGGCGCGTGAATTCGATTTTGTCCAAATGTCTACCCTCAGTCAAAATTTAGAGACGATGTTTGGTGCGCGTGGTGGCAGGAGCATGGCATTGCGAATAGGGCGCGAAATGTTTTCTTTAGGCTTAAATCGGTTTGGCGCATTTGCGGGCATGAAAGACCCTGCT
>CALDGT010001097.1 GCA_937942935.1 uncultured Chloroflexota bacterium
TTCCCCTGTCTGATTAAACGCCCGCACCTGAACATTATATTGCCCTTGCGGGATGAGGTCTGCGATGCTAATTGTCACCACTTCTGCGACTGCTGGGCGGGCAGGGATGGCGAGGATGCCATTTTTATCTATCACATCTACTTCTAAGCGTGAAATTTGGTCGGGTGTGGATAAAAGCAAATTCACATTGATGCTATCGCTTTCCGCCACATATTGAATCCCTGTGATGGTCGCGCTGACCAACGGCGGGGTAGGTGTGATGGTTGGCGATGCTGTCGGGGTTGGGGTTTCGGTTGGGACAACCGTCGGACGAGTAATCGTGACTTCTTGGTCTACTTGTGCCACGATTAGCCCATCAAAATCGAATGCGACCAGTTGAATGGTGATTTCGCCATCGGGGATATTGCCCGACTCAAAATTCACCTCTGGACTCTCTTGGTCAAACCGACGAACAAGGTTGCCGTTGCGGTCATAAATATCGAAGCTATATTTCCCGACATTTTCTAAGCCTTGTCCTTCAACCGTAAAACTGACAGTCTCGGCTTTAGAATCGAAACGTACCCCGCGAATAATCAATGCCACTGGGACTTCTGTCGCAATGGCACAGGCGCGTGGATTTTGGAAGGTGATAGATTGCGTAAGCAATGAGCCACTTACTTGTACCGTGAGTGTGGCACTCCGTGGACCCGCAGGCTCGCAAATTTCTGTGCGGGCGACTTGCTGGCTGGCTAACCCATTGATGATTTGCGAGAATAATTCTCCCAAATTTTCTTGCTCACCGATGACCGAAATACCGCCTGTCTGACGGGCAATATCGCGCAATTCATCTTCGTTGATAGCGCCTTGCGCTCCCAAACCGATGGTATTAATGGCGATGCGGTCGTCCAAACGGGTGGCGCGGTCTAAGACATTTTCGAGGGTGGCACGACTACATTTTTCGCCATCGCGGGTGAGTTCATCACGCCCATCGGTGAATAATACGATGGTTCGCCGATTGGGTAACGGGACACCATCCATCTCTGCTAATGCTTGGATGGTTGCATCATATAAGCATGTTCCTGCGTTGGGGTCTGATGATGGCGGCGGGTTGGCACTAGCAATAGCATTAATCACCGCAGTCCGTTCTGTCGTAAAATCTTGTACGAGGGTGATAACTCGGTTGAACGTAATCACTTGGAACAAGGTGCCTTCTGGCGCGACTTCAATTGCTTGAATGGCGGCAGTTTTCATCGCATTGGCGGCTGGTCCCATGCTCCCACTAATATCCAATACCAATGTGATATGCAGTGGGCTGGTTGGGTCACTCACTTGAGCATCATAGCGCGTGCCTGTGTCCATCACAATACTCGCGTTACTGGCGCTAGAATTATCAACGGCGATGCCATTGCGGTCTAAGACAGTAAAATACAACCCTAATGCGGTTCTATCTCCTGTCCCAATGCTCACTTCTGGGTAATTAATAAGGAGTTGTGCGGGTGGGTTATCTTGTGCAACGGTCATGAGTGGAATAATAAACATGACCAAAAGCAAACAGAGGACACTTATTTTTTGTCTCAAGGCTTCAATCCTCACTATGCTTCAAAGACTAAAAAATTTAAGAACTAAAGGAAGTTTAGCGCATGTCTGCAAAAGACGCAATTTTTTAGCTGGTTTTCGTAATAAAGTGAAGATTGAAAAAGCCGATTAATAACTCAATCCGTAATGGTTAAAAGTTACACCATTTGCGTATACCTTGCTGTTATATAGCCTAAGATGGACTTGGTGGGTTGATTTGCCAAACAATGCAATACCTGTTCCAAACAATACGGGGTTCACCTTGAGGATGAGGTCATCTATTAGGTGATGTTCTAATAAATAGCCCGCTAATACACCGCCACCGCACAAATAAATCTGCCCACCTAATTCATCTTTTAACCCACGCACAAATTCGGCAGGGTCTTGACAGATGACTTGCAAACGCGGGTGATGATAGGCTGGCATACTTTTCGACATCACATATTGCATCATGTGACCATATAGGGGGACAGGTTCACCGGGCGTAACACCATAAGCATAACCCCATTCATAGGTATTTTTGCCCATGATAACCGTATCATAATCGCGCAAACTGGCGATGTAATCGGGGATATGTTGCCCTTCTGTCAAAAATCCATCCACCCGACCATCCTCATGAGCGATATAATGGTCTACTGTGGTAGCAACATAATAAGTAAGTTTCCGTGACATAAACACTTCTCCTTTCATTGACAATATATCCTCATTGTAGAAAGGATAAAGTGAGTTGTATTGGAAAAAATTTAACCCATCGCCAAATTGCTGGAGTGGTCTTTGTCTTGTGGAACATATTGAGATGGTGAAATGCCCGCAAATCGTTGAAAAGTATTGATAAAATGAGATTGGTCATAATAGCCACATGCCAACGCAATATCTGTCCAATTGGGATTGGGGGTGTGTGCTATCATCTGCACAGCACGTTGAAAACGCTGAATTTGTGAATAGTGTTTAGGTGCCATGCCAATTTCTTCTTTGAACAGTTGAATAAACCGTGTGGGACTGAGCGCAAGTTGATTCACAATTCGCCGAATATCGTCACCATCGTGCAAATAGGGCAAAGAAAAATCAATTGCACGATGACGGGGCAAAGCACGATTTAAGCGACGAAGTAAAAAATGTTCCAATAATTCAAAACGGGCGTTTGTTGTCTTTGCGGTGTAGAGTCGGTCATATAATTCATGGGCATCGTTTCCCCATAAATCGTGTAATGGGATATGTAAATTGTGCAATTCAGAAGCAGATACCCCAAAAAATCTTAATGCGCCACCCGCCTTAAACCAGACCGACAATAATGAGGCAGGATATGATGTATCTACCACAAAAAATTCAGACCGCGCACCACTCACAATCGCATGATGAATGGGATGTGGGCAAAAGTCATCATGCGGATACATCATCACATACGGGTGATGAGAAAGTGTGATATTCAGTTCCATCATACCAAATGGCAATATCCTTTCTTTTGGGTGTGGTGGCGCATAATTATCCCATGCCCAAAAGAAGTGAATAAATTGGCATAATGGAGTGGTAGGATGATGGATTTGTAACAACGTTAATCCTTTTAACAATATATATTCAAT
The DNA here is from genome assembly GCA_937942935.1 of uncultured Chloroflexota bacterium. Lineage (GTDB taxonomy): Bacteria > Chloroflexota > Anaerolineae > Aggregatilineales > Phototrophicaceae. The sequence goes on from CALDGT010001097.1 coordinate 3,135, forward strand.
TTATTTATATCATGAAAATTTGCATTTTGGCGCAAGCAGATTATCATAGAAGGGGTTCTATCATTACTAGGATAATCAACTATGCAAAATGGGCTTGGAAGACAATTAGGTCAATATACCCTAGACCGACTGATAGGTAAGGGCGCGATGGGCGAGGTGTACTTGGGCAATCAAGCCGCCTTGCAACGCCAAGTCGCTATTAAATTGATGAAATTCGCCACCGATGAAGCCTTTAGGCGCTTTCAACAAGAAGTCGCCATCACTGCGACATTAGACCATCCGCATATCATCAAAATTTATGATTATGGTATCCAAAATGGGATTCCGTATGTTGTGATGCAATATTTGACGGGTGGAACACTAGCCGAGCGCATTTTTTATGTTCGCACCAATGGCTTGCAATCAATGTCATTGGGAGAGGCGGCGCAACTCACAGAAAAATTGGCAAGCGCCATAGATTACGCTCATCAACAAGGTGTTATTCACCGCGATATTAAACCCGGTAACGTGATGTTTGATGTGCATGGTTTTCCGTATCTGGTGGATTTTGGCATCGCCCGTTTAGGTGAGGGCGGACAAGAGTTAACCCAATTGGGGATGACAGTCGGTACACCCTATTACATGGCGCCAGAAATGTGGGGACCGGGCGATTTGACCAAGCATGTAGACCAATATGCGATGGCAGTCATGGTGTATGAAATGCTCACTGGTCGTCATCCATTTGAAGTAGACCCCGGCAAAGAACCCAATTTGAATTTGATGTATAAGCATCTTAATGAACAACCCCCATTAGTTGAGTCTATTCGATATGATTTGCCACCTCAATTAAGCCTTGTGCTACGACGAGCATTGGCAAAACGCCCACAAGACCGTTATCCGACCGTATCCGATTTTGCCCGTGCGTTATCGGATGTTGCACGCCTTTCACCCGGTGACACCACCGACTTTTTCCGTTTCAAATTACCAGAAAAATCTATCAACGATAGAGCAGGTGATTCTTCTGGGTTAGCCAGTCGGATTGCCGCCATCTCAAAATCGGGGCTTGGGAGTGGGTCACAAGGTGGATATGCTTCTCAAGGTGGTTTTGGGTCACGCCCTGCACCAAATATGGGCATGTTAAATCCGCCTAAGCCTGCTAATCGCGCTCCACTCATTGCGATTGTTGCTATTTTAGCCGTTTTGGTGGTTGGTGGAATGATTCTGTTACTTTCTGGTGGCAGTGGGGGGGAGAATGCCGATGTGACAACCACACCCGCCGCAATTGCCGAAAATGCCTCACCTACAAATGATGTGGTGGTGATTCCCGATGAGCCAACCCTCACACCGACATTGACCACCACTGAAGAAACGACTGCTACAGAAGAAACCACATCTGAATTATTGCCAACCGCAACCCTAAGCGATGCAGTGATGCAATTATTCCGCGAATCTACTCAGACAGCAGAGGCGCTCTCTAATCCAGACCCTACAACCGAAATCACCCCTACAGAAGAAATCATTGCGACAGAAGAAACGACTGCCACCTCAGAAGGTATCGCCACAGATGAATTAACCGCAGAAATATCGCCAACCGCAACCCTAAGTGATGCGGTGGTGCAATTATTCCGTGGGGCAACGCAAACCGCACAAGCGAATCTTGCGCCAACCGATGATGCAACATCAGAAATTCCCACCGAAGGCACACCCGATGTCGGGTTATCAGTAGATAACACCTCAGAGCCAACCGCAGAAGAAACAGAATTATCTGGCACAGACCAACAAGCCACACTCGATGCAATTGTGCAAGCGACATTAGATGGTAATCAGACGGCAACCCACGAAATAATGTTGAGTGCTACTGCCGAACAAGAATTTATCAACCAAACCGCAACCGCGAATGTGCCAACGGTGACATCCACCCCTACAGCGACCAATACGCCCAAGCCAACACGCACATTTACGCCAACGGCGACTTCTACCCCAACCGAAACACCAACATCAACATATACCCCATCGCCAACCCCCACTAGCACACCAAATGAGACCGATATTGCGGGGACAGCGACCCAATCTTATCTCGATACATTGCCGACCAACACCCCAACTATCACCCCAACTGCCACACCAGAATCGTGGACAGTGAACAGCCTTGAAGTGACTGTACGCGGGTGGGCGCCCCCTCGTGTGGCATTATCGCTTATCTTTGCCCCAATGGAATGTTTTATAGCAGGTGATGTAGAACAATGTTTAGAAGCACCATTTGAGGTAGATTTCAAATTGGTCACAAATGCCCAATATGCTCAATGTGTGAATGGTGGGGCATGTTTGCGCCCAATCGCATCCGATTTATATGACCCGACAGGGGCGCGTAAAGATGAGCCTGTGGTGGGCATCACATGGTTTATGGCACAAACTTATTGCCAAGAACGAGGCGGACGGTTATTGACAGAGCGCGAATGGTTATTTGTCGCCCAAAATAGCCCCGATTTTGGTGTCTCTGCCCGTGAATGGCTTGGCACGATTGCACAAGATTATGATTTTGCGCCTTATAATGCTGATGATGGGCGCGAAGAT
>CALDGT010001098.1 GCA_937942935.1 uncultured Chloroflexota bacterium
AATTCTTCCATAAGGGTAGCTTTTTCGGCAATTAAATCGGCTTCTTGCTTGTTAATCGCAGCAATTTGGTCATTAATCGTTGCAAAATAATCATGACCAAATAAAAACGGGCTGTTTAATGCTGGGGCGGCACCACTCAGACCACGACCATCAAAGCCATGACAAGAGGTGCAATTGGCGGCAAAGAGTTCTGCGCCAAATTCAATAGAACGGGCTTGGAATTGGTTATCGAATGAACGCATACGCTCGCCTTCATTGATAGCAACCCAACCAATTAAAATCATAATACCGACAAACATGGTGATGCCGACGAGAATCCGATTCTCGATGCGGTCAATTAATAAACGTTGCAACATATTTGTTTTCCCTCTGAGTCCTACATCATGAGGACATACCCTGAACAACATCCCCCGATTGGGGATATATTAGGGCATCTGAGCAAGTCAGATACCCTAACACAATAAGTCTAGTAATTCATGAAGTAACCGCCATCACGATGGATGAATACATGGTCAATAGCGATATTGTAGACAGGTGTACCGTCTTCTTTGAGGATGGGCTTTACATTGCCATTTTCATCGAGGACCGGTTGACCATTTTCGATTTCGATTGCTTCCCAAATGATAATGATATCTATCCGTTTGAGACCATCTTGATTATCGGTGACAATCACAGCGCCCCAACCGTTATAGAGTTCTTTGCTTTCTTTGGAAATTTGTTGCTCATACAAGTCCATCACATACGCCAAGCGTGGGGCTTCGGTTTCTGGGACAGCACGGAAGCGGATATTGGTCGCTTCTGTGTTTAGGACAGGGTTATGAGCCTCTTTTGTCAATTGTTCAGCCAATTGCTTGCCCAATTCCGACCCATACAACGATTCATTCAAAGCCGCAATCGCCGCTTCTCCCATACCTTCTTCGGCAGAGAATTCGCGGGTAGTATACAAACCTGCGGGCAGTTGTTCGTATGGCACAGGGAGGATGATACCCATTTTGTTATGGGCTGGCTCATGCGCCATATAATAGAAGATTTCTTGGTCGGCAGTCGTATTCACGCCATATTCCGCAGTCCCCATATAGCTCAACACGGTGAAGCTCGACATAAACGAGAAGCACACGATGAGGGCAAAACGGCGGTCTGCATAACGACGGCTTGGGGCATTGTCAATATAGGGCCACACAAAGAAGATGACCAAGACAACCGTTGGGAAGATGATACCCCAAAGCACTTTATCACCCAATTTAAGCGCACCTTGAATCCACAAGAAATACCACGGGGCGGTTGTCCCAAGTGGGGTAATTTGTGGGTCTGCATGGGCTTCGAGTGGCGCATGATAGAACCATACACACAACACAACAAGGATGAAACTGGTCACACCAATCCACATAATTTCGCTGGTCAACACATCGGGAATAAAATACACCCGTTTGTCAAGAGGAACACGTTTAGCGGTGTCTTCACCAATATTTTCTTTTTGTGGAGGCAAGCTATGACCGTGAATAATCACTTTATAATAGTGAACACCCGTAAAGACAAATAGCAAGGCAGGCACAGCTAATACATGGAGCAAATAGAAGCGCAACAAACCATTCGCGCCAATATCTGGACCACCGCGCAAGAGCAAGTTGAGGGTTTCACCGACAATCGGTGGTGGCGAGGCTTCAACCATCGAAGCGCCAATCGTTACCGCCCACAGAGCTAATTGGTCCCATGGGAGCAAGTAACCACTAAAGCTAAGGAAGAAGGTTGCAAATAACAAAATCACGCCAGAGAACCATGTGAACTGACGCGGTTTTTTATATGAACCGGTCATAAATGTTCGTATCATGTGTAGCGTGACGATAAGCACCATCGCCTCTGCACCCAAACGATGCAAATCGCGCATGAGTTGACCAAGTGGCACATTGCTGAGGATTGCCACCATGTTACCATAGGCAATTTGTGGCGATGGGGTGTACCACACCATCAAAAACATACCTGTAATGGTTTCAAAAAACACGAAATAAGTAGACAGCCATCCCAAACGGAAGGTTGGATACAACCCTGTCATATCTTTATGGAAAAAGCTGGGGCGCATGTGCAACCAAAAACCATCGCTATGTGGTTGCAAACGCGGATTTGGGCGACGGCTTGGGGCTTCACCACGAAGGGCTTCACGAATATCTTGGATATTCATCCCTGCGGTGATGCTTTTTACAATGTCGTCCACGCCTTCAAAAACTGCTCTCTTAAACCCTTTTTCCTTAATATCATCAAGGAATGAGGGAAATGGGAGTATGGACATAAGGTGACTCCTCTAATCCGAACACATCCAAACAACTAACAGACCAACAAATCACAATCATGCGCCGTGTGGCGGACCGGTAATTTTCTTACCAGAATTAACAATTACCTGAGAAATGGTGCGTCCATTGAGCGCGATAGGGTCACGGGTTCCATTGCTAGAGGCGCTAGACCCATCAGTGAAAACCAATGTAAATTCGAGGGCATCAAGACCGCGTGGTGCTGGTCCTTCTATCCATTCGCCACCAATCTCATATTTAGACCCATGACAAGGACATTCGAAGCGATGGTTATTTTTTGACCATCCCGGTAAACATCCTAAGTGGGTACAAATACCAAACAAAACGACAAACCCTTCATCGGTATTAGAAAGCCACATCCGACCATCGGGAATACGTGTGGGTTCTGCGTTCACTTCTGGCACAACTGAGCCATCAAAACGGAATTCCCCGCCATACTCCCCTTCTCTGAAGCGTGGGAGTAAAAACCATACCAGTCCAACGCCTGCTTGACCCAAGAGCATCACCATAGATGCCCCCCAAATGTAATACAGAAATTCTCGGCGGTTGATACCAGCAACATCCACAACAACTTGCTGTGTGGCTGTTTTTTCGACCAATGCGCCTTTTGTACCAGTGGCAGTTGCCATGCCATCCTCCACAATAAATCTGTTGCTCAGGGTGTTTCGTAAATTCAATTTAACTCAATAATAACCAAAACACACTTACTATGACAAATATCCAAGCAAACCAAGTAATAACTTGGTTGTTTGGCGTTTTGTCCGTTAAATATATCACAAGCGATAGGGTGTGTCAAAAATGATTTGCCATAAAAACGTGCTTGTGACAAAATAGAGATGATAATTTGCTGTGCTAACAAAGAAAAGCGATGTAATCGGCTATGGCACTCAAAACGCTTGTCTATAAATCTATCAAGTGGCTCGATATTCGCACCCCTACCCCAGAAGAAATTAAAGCCATTGGGACACTTTATCCTTTCGTCCATCCACTCAATATCGAGGATATGCTCTCTCCAAATGAGCGCCCCAAAATGGATGTTGAAGACGATTATATTTTTATCGTCCTCCACTTTCCGTTATGGGATTCTGTGGAGCGCCTCACACGGGCGCGAGAAGTCAATTTTTTGGTGATGAAAAATGTGGTCATCACCATTCACGATGGCTCGCTCAAACCCCTCGTCAATTTATTTGATAGATGCGGTTCAGACCACGCCACCCTCGAAAAATTATTAGGCAAAGGCACAGAAAACACCCTATATCACATCATAGATGGGCTGGTAGATTATATTGCCCCTATCTTACGTAAAGTAGACCTCAATATTCAAAAAATTGAAGAAAGTATTTTTAATCGAAACTCTCAAAACATCATCCGCGAAATCACATGGGTACGACGTGATATTATCGCCTTGCGATGCATCATCCGTCAGCAAGTCCCTGTATTAACCCAAATCGCCATCCTAGACCACCCTATTCTGCCCGAAGATTCAGACCAATATTTTGGCGATGTGGTAGACCATATCGAGAAGGCGCGTGATATGATAGATGAAGATGCAGAGATTATCGTCAGCCTTGCCGATACGGTGAATACGCTCGCCAATCATCGTGTAAACGAGGTTATCCGTGTTTTGACCGTTATTTCGGTGATTATGTTGCCACTCACGCTCATTTCGAGTGTATATGGGATGAATATCAGCCTTCCATTCGATTCACACCCATCGGCTTTTTTCATCGTCTCTGGATTCATGTTCACAACCGCAGTTGTGATGCTCGCTTTATTTCGGTATCGTCGCTGGATTTAAGAATGCCCAAATATCCATTTCCCCCTGCCATCCTCGTCAAAACAGCCCAAACCTTAGATGAGATGGTAGACAAGTTAGCCAAAGAATCATTGATTGGCGTAGATAGCGAATCAAATAGTTTATACGCCTACCAAGAACGGGTCTGCCTCATCCAAATCTCGTCACGTACACAAGATTATCTGATAGACCCTCTTAGCATCCCCGATTTATCACCATTGGGGAAGATTTTTGCCTCAGAAACGGTCGAAAAAGTCTTTCATGGGGCAGAATATGATATTGTCACCCTCAAACGCGATTTTGGATTCGAGTTTAATAATCTATTCGATACGATGATTGCCGCCAAAATTTGTAATGTCAACCCATTGGGGCTAAGTCATTTGCTCAAATCATTTTTGAATATCACCATAGACAAACGGCATCAATTAGATAATTGGGGAATTCGCCCATTACCACAAGATAGCCTACTCTATGCCCAAATGGATTCGCATTATCTTCCAAAATTGCGCGATATTCTGCTGGTTAGGCTCAAGAGTTTGCGCCGTATGCCCGATGCACAACGCGCATTTATAGCACTGACCAAACTCGCGCCATCTGTCATTCGCCAATTCGACCCCAGTGGATTTTGGAATTTGGCAGAACCACATCAATTGTCATGGCGAGAACTGGCAATTTTGCATGAGCTATACATCATGCGTGATACTATCGCGCATACCAAAGATGCCCCACCGATGAAAATTATCACCAATCAGCAATTAATCGCATTGGCACAAACTGCACCAAAATCAACCATCCAACTCGAAAAAAGTCATATTTTGAATTATAAACAACGCAAACGCTATGCTAAAGCAGTCTTAACAGCCATCAAAGCAGGCTATGAAGCGCAATCGCTCCCCCCACCCCCAGAATTACACGGTGTCGCAAGCCTCGTCGCAGACCGCTACACTGCCCTATATACATGGCGCAAGGAACGCGCTCAACAAGATGGTGTTGAGGTGAGGTCTATTTTATCTAAAAATGTATTGCTCCAAATTGCCCAAACCCCGCCACCCGACTTAGAAAGGCTAAAGCTCATAAAAGGAATTGGCGAATTGCGGGCGCATACCTATGGCGAAGATATTTTGCACATTTTGGAGAAATTCGATTACAATGAGGAATAGGTAAATCAATTGAAAAGGTTTTGGTAAATGTCTGTCTTTGATAACGAATGGCGCGAGTGTCTGCGTGAGCAATATAAACACACCATCCGCCAAAATAACAAGAAAAACATAGATTCTTTGCGCGTGGTGATGAATCAAGTCGGATTTGGTGAAGATGAACTGCGCCAACTCGCGCTCATGGCGACCATGCACATTGATGATGTCACCGATGATTTTGTCCCCAATTTAGACATTTTAGATGAACCAATCCCCGCCACCCCGCCGATTGAAGCGACCACAGGGACAGAAATTCCATTTATGCCACATCCATTAGAATGTCAATGCCCTGCTTGTGTCAATATTGTCATGACCCCTCATGACGAAGAGGGGCAACCAATCACCGACCCCGAAGCCATCGAAGAAGCCCGCGCCAAAGCCGAAAAAGACAAACCTCAGCAGATGACCCTATTCTAATTTATGCGCTATTCCCAAGACGATTATTTTATGCGCCTCGCCATCGAAGAAGCCATGCTCGCGCCAGCACATGGTGATATTCCAGTTGGCTCAATTATTGTTCATCGGGGTCAAGTTATCGGGCGGGGGCATAATGAACGCGAATTGCACCACGACCCAACCGCCCACGCCGAAATTGTGGCAATACGCCACGCATCGGCATTGTTGAATGACTGGCAACTGAATGAAACCACCCTCTACTGCACCTTAGAACCCTGTTGCATGTGCGCGGGCGCAATTGTGCAAGCGCGGGTTTCGCGGGTGGTGTATGGCGCCATTGACATCAAAGCGGGATGTGCGGGCAGTATTGCCGACCTGCTCCGACATCCCAAGATGACCCACACCATTGATGTAGATGTGGGTTTATATGCCGATGAATGTGCCAATTTGCTTCATCAGTTTTTTAAGACCCTGCGTGAATAATCAGGTTGCCTTTTCATAGAAACGGTGTGTTTTATAAATCCGCATCCCAACACTGAGCAATGTCCCTGCCATATCTTGATTCGTCTCTAAAATCCACCCACAATCGAGTGCGCGATACGGCAATTTGAGGTCGCTGAGGACATTCCGCAATTCTGCATACATCAATACATCTAAGCCCTTATTGCGATGTTCGGGCTTAACACCCATCAACGGCACACGCAACTGATTAATTTTGGGGCGTAATTTCCAATGCCATAAGGCTTTAACCAATGTAATTGGTTCTGGCACACGCGGGCGTGCATACGCACGATGTAATACCTGATTCAAATCTTGTACCGCCAACATAAAACCGACAGGCTCGCCATCTACTTCCACAAACCACGCAGTGCGCGGGTCTAGGAACATACCCAAACTTTTCACCAGCGCGTCTAATTCTCTATCCGTCATGGGGGTAAATCCCCAATTGGCAATCCAAGCCGTGTTATACAATTCTTTGAACAAGGCAAATTCTTCTTTGCGCCGTTTGTTATCAAATGTGCGGACGGTGGCTTTGTGCTGGCGCATAATCCGTGCGCTAATTTTTTCGATTCGCTTGGCATTGCCAAATTGTTCATGTTCTTCTGGGGTGTGGTCATAATAAAAGCTGTGGACATCCATCACCTTATGAAATCCTGAATTTTCGACCAATGCCTGATAATATGGCGGATTATATGGCATCAGGATAACTGGCGGGGCAAATCCATCTACCAATAAACCACATTCTTCATGTGTGGTAAAACTTTGCGGTCCGCGCAAGGCAGTGCATCCTTTGGCTTTTGCCCATTGATGGGCAGTATTCAACAAAGCACTCGCCACTTCTTGGTCATTGTACGTCTCAAAAAAACCAAACCATGCAATATTTTCATTATGAAATTGATTATGCCGATGGTTGATGAATGCGGCGATTGTGCCAACTGGTTCATCTCCGCGCCAAGCGACAAAATAATCTCCCTCTAAATATTCCCAAGATGGATTGTGGTCTTTGTCTAAAATTTCTCGGCGCATAGAGAGGAGTGGCGGTGTCCAGTTCTCATCATTTTTATACACCAGCCACGGAAACTTAAAAAATGCACGATAATCTTTTTTGGTCTCTACCTTACGAATTTCGATTGATTTAGTCATGTTTTTACCTTGACAGTTTAAGGGTCATTTGATACTATTTTAACTGTCGTTCCGCAATAGCTCAACGGCAGAGCAATCGGCTGTTAACCGATGGGTTCCTGGTTCGAATCCAGGTTGCGGAGAAAAAGTTTTAATAAAATAGAGTTAAAAAACACCTTGCCAAGTGCAAGGTGTTTTTTGTTCCTATCAAACTATGAAATAGCGACTGTTGGGCATCAAGATGCCCCCAGTGTCTTTTGTTATCAAAAATAGATGATAGTTACTGAGAGTTTTTAGTCATCTCATCCCTACCCACCCCTATATGAGAGGACTATAATAACCCGCGTTTGTGAAAAATTACGCGAGGCATAAAAATGCACGTACCTGTTTCTCCTCATGAAGTCATTCAAAAACAACCCCTCCCCCATGATGAACTCACCGATGTCATCAAATTGGCGATGTGGGCGGGACAACTGCTCTTGCAATATGGCGCAGATACCGCCCGTATCGAAGAGACCATCCATCGGATTGGCACAGCATTGGGTTGTGATTGGCTCGATATTATCATTTTGCCCGAAGGCATCATCGCCACAACAGTAAGTGGTGTCGAATTTCGTACCAAAGTACGCCGTGTCGTGCGGGTAGGTGTGAATTTTAGTGTATTAGATGAAATTAACCATCTTAGCCATTTAATTGTTCAAGGCAAAGCAGACCGCTTTGTCACACGGACAGAATTACGGCGCATCTCAAATGCAATACACCCCTATAATCGCTGGGTGGTGGTTGGGATGGTTGGGTTGGCTTGTGCGGCGCTCAGTCGTCTGATTGGTGGCGATTTTGCGGTCTTTTTGGTGACATTCTTCGCCTCTGCTGGCGCCATGTTCATCCGCCAAGAGATGATAAAACGGCACCTCAATATGATGATTGTGGTGGTGACAACCTCATTTGTCGCGCAAATGTTGGCAAGTGTTGGGCTTTTATTGAACTTGGGCGAAAATCCGCGTTTGGCATTGGCGGCATCAGTCTTGTTGCTCGTCCCCGGTGTGCCATTGGTCAATTCTGCCCAAGATATTTTTCAGGGGTTCTTCACCACAGGCATATCACGCGCTATCAATGGTGTGCTTATCACACTAGGAATTGCGGTTGGCGTGGTCTTTGCGAGTAGCTTGTTACGGCTAGGGGGATATTAATCATGATTTTGTTCACTATCTTAGAGGATGCCTTTTGGTCGGCAATCGTCTCTGTTGGATTTGCTATTTTATTTCAAGCACCACCCAAAGCATTATTTGGATGCGCGGTTGCGGGCGGATTTGGTCATGCAGTCCGCAGATTTTTTATCACACTCGGCATGGCAATCGAAACTGCCACATTCATCGGTGCATTAATCATCGGATTTTGGGCGCTCTATTTTTCACGCCGATACAAAACCCCATCTACCATCTTTTCGATTTCTGGGTGTATCCCCATGATACCGGGATTATTGGCGTATGGTGCAATTCAATCACTCATCAACCTCACCCACAGCACCCCAGAGACAGGCACTCTTTTGTTATATGAAGCCTCTGTGGGGTTAATCCGCACAGGTTTAATCCTGATGGCGCTCACATTAGGAATCCTCATCCCACGTCTGGTATTCCAACGCGAAAAACCAGTGGTATGAGGGCAAAAAAGGGACATGCACAATCATGTCCCTCAAACCATCACTTTTTACTCACCCGCGAAGGGCGTTCTAGGTGCAATTCTAAAAATTCAAAGGTTTGGCTCATGATTTGCCGATGACGATGACGGGCTTCCTCGTTATCTTCAATCCCATCAAAAAAGCCGTGACCATGATTTTGGATAATATGCAATTCATGGACCAATCCCTTTTGGCTGGTAGATTGAAGCAATTCATGACGGAGTTGCTTAATCACTTTGGGCGGGATATATTGTTCGTATGCGCCATAAAAGGCACATATCGGGACATGAGCCTCTTTGAATTTTCCCAAATAACGTTGCGGGAATCCCCCATACGCCACTGCCGCCTCAATTTCTGGCACACAAATCGCCGATTCATACGCAAAACTGCCACCCATGCCCACACCAATCGCCGCAACACTCCGATTGCATCGGTGATGATTTTCGAGGACATGCAACGCATCGTTCACCACCGCAAAGGCTCTATCTTGATATTGTTGCACAAGTTCCATCGCCAAATGGGGTGTGCTGGCGGTTTGACCATCAAATAAGTCTGGCGCGATGACATAATAACCCATCTCGGCAAAACGGTCTGCCATCCGCCGAATCACGCTGGTGAGACCCCACCAATCATGAATGAGGACAATCCCCGGAAATTTTTGCCCCAATTTGGGATATGCCCAATATGCGGGCAACTTTCTCCCTGTTGGCAAAACCACCTCGATATATCCTACCTCAATATCATATTCTACATGCTTCAAGTCGAATGCCATTTCTTCTCTCTTTTCTGAGACACAATCAATTATGTCCCTACTATCATCCCATAAGTTACTTGTTGATATGGCAATAATTCGGCATCTGCGCCAAGTAATTTGGCATTAGCCTCATTCAATGCCATAATGAGTGTCCGATACCCACTCCGATGCGCCCAATCACGCAATGCAACCAACAAAGGTGGTGTGAGTGGTTTGGGCGACCAGCACATCACATCGGCTTTGCGCGTATCATACAATTGACGTTGCACACACACCAATGCCTCATGACCTGCCGCCGAAATATGTAGGCGGTGAATTGGTTGTGTATCCATGCCATCTATCGCGTCCCACAACCGTGGAAAAGCCGATTCCCAATGAAAACGGGCGCTCTCTGCCCGTCCAATTGGCATGTGCCATCCTTCAATTTGGGCGGGGTTACTTTTGGTGTGTTCGGTAGCTTTATAAAACCCCTGCCCCAATTGTGCAGGCACACCATAATGCCGACACCGCCCGATTTCTAACATGCCCAATTTGCCAAAAAAATCGGCTTGGGCGGTATCATACGCCGAAAAAGATACTGTGAGTTTGGTGGCAAATTCGCCTGTGAGCGACACCAAATAATCTATCAACGCTGATTGGATGGGTTGTGTTTCGGCGTGCCATTTTCCCAAATGCACATGCACACCAAATGGGTCTGGCTCATCACCCAAATAGGCTTCGGCATATCCAACAACGGTTGTATCGCGTGCGATGACAATCGGCAAGCCACCCCCACGCAACAAATGATTCAACCAAATCACGCCTGTCTCAATGCTCATCCATGCCCCACCGTGCAACCAACGTTCATAAATGCTCAAGGCTTCGTATGAAGGCGATTCTACCCGTCCTTGAGAATCGAACCGTTGCCATACCCCGATTTTGCCCCGTAACAAGGCGCTAATGGCGGTTACATCTTCTAATTTTGCTTTACGGACATGAATTTTGCTCAAATTACTTTTGCCCTTATGTGTTATCTCATGTTATGCTTATAGGCATAAGTATGTTTTACGAAATAAAAGTTTGTGAAAACTATCGCTGATTAATATCTATATGATAACGGATTTTGAGGGATTTTGCCCAACAAAGAAAAGAGTTTGCTAAAATGTCGTCACTCACATTTGATATGCCAGCTATGACTACCTTTTTGGTCGAATTATTAAATACACCAAGCCCCACAGGATACCACCCCGAAGCTATCGCCTATGTTCACAAGGCATTTGAGGCACTCAAGATGCCTCAATTATCTTTATCCATCACACGCAAAGGGGCGCTCCTCGCCAAATTAACAGGTGAAAAACATGATTCGCCTATTGCTCTCACGGGTCATATAGATACACTTGGGCTAATGGTCAAAGAGATAAAATCGAATGGTCGCCTAAAATGTATCAACATCGGCGGGATTTTATGGGGCGGGATTGAATCCGAAGGTGTGACTATCCGCACCCACACCAACAAACGGATTCGGGGCAGTATTCACCCTGCCAATACATCAGTGCATGTAAATAGCAAAATTCGCACGACAGAACGCAATGAAGATACCATCGAAATTCGGCTCGATGAACGCACCAATAGCGAAGCCGAAACCCGTGCATTGGGGATTGGAGTCGGTGATTTTGTATTTGTAGACCCGCGTGTCGAAGTGACCGAAAGTGGCTTCATTCGCGGGCGCTTTTTGGATGATAAAGCCGGTGTTGCCGCCATTTATGGGGCGCTCCTCGCCATTAAAAATGCCAACCTCACACCTGCCCAAGATGTTTACATGCTCATCTCTAATTACGAAGAAGTTGGGCATGGTGGCGCGGCAGGTTTCCCCGATAATTTAGCCGAATTGCTCTCGGTGGATATGGGCGCAATCGGTGCTGGACAAGCAGGTGATGAATTTTCGGTCAGCATTTGTGTCAAAGATGGTGGCGGACCCTATCATTTTGATATGAACAACAAATTACGTGGCTTGGCAGAAGCCTATAACATCCCGCACAAGGTGGATATTTATTTGTATTATTCATCCGATGGAACAGCTTATTGGCGGGCGGGTGGCGAAGCAAAAGTCGGTCTGGCTGGACCGGGTGTAGATGCGTCTCATGCGTATGAACGCACCCATCAAGATGCGCTCCAACACTCTGCACATCTTCTGGCGCGGTATATGTTGGCAGAGGTGAAATAATGTTACTCGCCATTGATATAGGCAATACAAATGTTCACATGGGATTATGGTCTGCTAATTCGTGGGCGCTCAATTGGCGGGCGCGGACAGTCGCCGATAAAATGCCCGATGAATACGCGGTTTTACTCCGCAATTTTTTGAATAGCGCCGATGTCGGTTGGAAAGCCATCACAGGGGTGATTATTGGGAGTGTTGTGCCACCTCTCACCGCCAGTTTTAGCGAATTAATTGAACGTTATTTGAATATGAAACCGATTATCGTCACCAATAAGACAGATACAGGCATCAAAATCGCCATAGACCAACCCGAACAAGCAGGCGCAGACCGCATCATCAACGCGGCGGCAGTGGTCAAACTCTATGGCGGACCCGCGCTGGTGATAGATTTTGGCACAGCCACTACCTTTGATGTCGTCTCGGCAGATGGGGCATATTGTGGCGGGGCAATTTCGCCCGGTATCGGTGTCGCACATGACGCATTGGTCAGTCGGGCGGCACGTTTGCATAAAGTGGATTTGCAACCCCCACCCGATGCCATTGGTGGGAATACCATTCATGCCATGCAAAGTGGGATTTTTTGGGGTTATGTGGCATTAGTTGAAGGTTTGGTCATGCGGATTAAAAAATCTATGGTGACACGCGGTTTTGCATCATCCGAAAGCGATATTCAGGTGATTGCGACAGGTGGACTCTCTGCATTATTCCAGTCGCATAGTGATTGCATCCATAAAATCGCCCCAGAATTAACACTAGATGGTTTGCGGATTATTTATGAGCGACAAACCAAATGAGGGGGTGTCATTCCCCCTCAAATTGATTCGCTACATTTTGCAGGGCTTCATCTGCGCTCACATCCCCAGAAATCACACTAGTGAACGCGCTTTGAATCGCCCTCGCCACCGCCCCTGTGTTGTTATCGGGTGGCATGAGGACAGCATTCGTCAATAAATTATCGAATAATGTCACAAGGTCATTTGAGAGTGGCAACAAGTTAAGTGTCCCACGTTGCGATGGGAGCATATTCACCAATTGGGCGTAATCTGCTTGGCGGGTGTTATCCATCATCCAATCTATAAAATTATACGCAATGGTCTGGTGTTCGGCGGTTTTTGCCGTCACAACCCACACCCACCCATTTATAAGCGTAATCGCATCTGCCTTATCAGTAGGGACAGGAGAAGCGAATAATGAGGTTTCGTTTGCCAATTCAGTCAAAAACGATGTCGAATTCATCACCCCCGCACGTAAATCACCAGAGGTTAGAGAGCGCAAATAGTCATTACTCGACACAAAATTGAGCATCGTTTCGTCTATCAAATTACGCTCATAGGCTTGCTCATAAAAATTCAAAACTGTTTGAAGCGCATCGGCATTAAAATTAAGGGTTTCATCATTCAACAATCCCCCACCTGCCGATAAATACTGCAAAAATACGGTGGTATTCAATCCGGTTGTGCGCCCTGCGGGAAAATTCCAAAAGGATTCTGCCCGAATTATTTCGTCAAATGACCATGTTGTAGGTTGGTCATCATCGGCATAATATGCCAAAAGTTGAATTTCGAGCAAATATGGTATGGCATACAATTGATTTTGCACCCGCCCCGCTTGTAAAGCAGGTGGGAATAAGTCGCCCATAATGCTACTCGATAAATGCCCTTCTAATGGTAAGGCTAATCCTTCTTGAATGAGCAGAGGCAAATCTTCACGGCGCACCAAAGTAAT
The DNA here is from genome assembly GCA_937942935.1 of uncultured Chloroflexota bacterium. Lineage (GTDB taxonomy): Bacteria > Chloroflexota > Anaerolineae > Aggregatilineales > Phototrophicaceae. Next base: position 13,671 of record CALDGT010001098.1, read on the forward strand.
ATCGGGCAAGCCACCGGGCGCGACTTTGTTGGCGGTGCGGAGGGTGTTCAAAATGCCACCCGCATCGGCATAACGGCGCAACCTAAATTCAATGGTGATTGTTTGGTCTTGTTCGGTCACAAATCCATTGAGTTGCTCATTCAGTAATTCTGCCACTTGGGGCTGGTCAGATGGCGCAAGTGATTCTGGAAACCAAATCACAAAATTTTGAGAGGCGGTGCTGGCGCTCTCGGTGGGCAATCCTGTCGGGACAGGTGGCAATGGCGTGGTGCTAACCAATGGTGTAACGGTGCTAGTGGCGGTTGGTGTGGTATTGGGTGCGCCACATGCAGATAAAATCATGAGCAAAGGCAATAATAAAAAGCGCGAGGATGTGTTCATCATTTCAATTTTGCCCAATCCCCTGTCGGGATTTTTTCGCCTGCGCGGATTGCCACCTTCACCCGATTTTCTGCTGGTGTGAGTGGGCAGTCGTAACGGTCATTATAGGCACAATACGGGTTATATGCGGTGTTAAAATCCACCACAAACCGACCATCTGGCAGGCGTTTGGCATCTATATAGCGCCCTGCGGGATACGTTTCTACCCCTGCATTCGCATCCACAAACGGCAAAAAGAATCCGTGCGGTGTGTTATAAATCGTCAGCGTCACCGATTCACCCTCCACCGAAAATGTGAATGTGCCATATTGTTGATAATTGCGAATGGTATCCTTAGTCGTAAAAATTTGCGCGGTTGGGGTATTTTCAATCGGCGTGATTTCGACAATCAGCGCCAATGCGGGGTTATAGGGATAATAATCGAGGTGAGTAAATTCAGCTTTTTGGGCATCGGTGAGAGGGGAATGGTCATCGTATTCAAAAAATTCGTCTTTAGCGAGTCGTTCTTGCTTAATCAATTGTTCAGACATGGATTTTCCTCATGAATGGGGATGATTTTAGGGGGGATTTTTGATGAAGCGGAGAAGGTGGGATTCGAACCCACGGTACCCTTGCAGGTACATCTGTTTTCGAGACAGACCCAATCGGCCACTCTGGCACCTCTCCATGTGGGATGTATGATAGCATAAAACAAGGGCTGTGTGTAGGGACATATCAATAGGGTTGTATTTCAAATTTAGGGCGGACATACGGTTTTACTTAATCCGATGGTACAAACTTAGGATACCTGTCATGGTAGATTAGTGCCATCGGCGCATATATCTGCCATACCCCGAAATTGGTATCATATGGTAAGAAACCACACCCGTAAAATAGTCCATATCAATATATCCATACAACGATAAAGGGTTTTTATGTATTTCCCAAAAGAACGGTCTTTTTGGTCGGTGGGATTTGGTCATCTCGCTAATGATGTTTTTATGTCTATGGGGTCGGTGATTTTGGTGTTCATGAGTGTCGCCATTGTCCCCATGACCAACACACAAATTGGTTTCGCCATCAGCGCCCAACAATTGGCAGGGGCGCTCACCCAACCCGCCTTCGGATTGCTCGCCGATAAAAATGGCGGGCGGTTATTGGGTGCAGGCGGATTACTCATGACAATGGGCATGTTCGTCTCGTGGTTGGCGGTTGGGTTGCTCACCCATAATTATTATTTGATGATTATCCCCTTCATCATGCAAGGGTTTGGCAGTGGTGCAGTTCATCCCGTTGGGATGCTCCACTCGGCGGTCAGCAATCAGACCCGCGCCGCCAGCAATATGTCTTATTTTTTCCTCTTGGGGCAATTAGGCTTGGCAACAGGTCCCATTTTGGCGGGATTATTGCTCGATGCGTCTAATCCCAATCCCATGCTACCTTTTATGCAACCTCTGGGGATAGATAACCGCCTATTGGTGAATAACACCGCATCGCCGTTATTCATGACCATGATTTTAGCATTCCCCATTTCGTTATTCATGGCTTCTAACATCCCAACATGGACAAAAGAAGCGCGGGACAAAGCCTCTGGCAAAACCCAAACGATGGAAATGGTCTCTACTAAGTCTATCATCCTGCCGTTGGCGATAATCGCCGTCATGGTCACATTTCGCGGACTCGCCAATCCGGGGTCGGTGAACTTTATCCCTGCCCTATTCCAGCAAAAAGGTTGGTCGCCTGCCGAATACGGCTTCATCACCAGTTTATTTTGGATTGCCGCGGGGATTTCTGGCGTGGTAGTCGGCAATTTCGCAGACCGTTTTGACCGCCGTTGGGTGATGATGGTGACGATGGTCGCATCTGCCCCAACATTCTTCTTATTACCCCTTGCGGATGGCGTTTTGGCATTGATTTTGGCATTGGGCGCGGGCAGTTTATCGGGTGGGGTGCATAGCGTGATTGTCGTGTTGGCACAAGAAGCCATCCCCGCAGGTAAGGGTATGGCTGGCGGGGCAATTTTGGGGATGATTTTCGCCACAGGCGCGTTAGGTAGCCTGATTATCGGCGGGTTAGCCGACCTCATCGGCTTAGGCGCAACCTTTCAGGTGGTATCGGTTGCGGTCATCATCGCAGGCGTGTTAAGTTTGGCATTGCCAAAGAAAAAATAATTTTTTCACGACAGATGTGGGTGAATGCGGACACAATATATCGTGTCCGCACATCATCATCCTACGCACGCAATTTTGCGCCAAGTTGATGCTCTACCGCGCCGATGATTTTCTTCCGCACAGTTAACACCTCTTTATCGGTGAGCGTCTTTTCATCCGTCTGATACACCAGACTATACGCAAGACTCTTATGCCCCGCAGGAATCGAATCGCCACGATACACATCAAACAGTGTCACATCTTTGAGTAAATCACCGCCCGCTTTGCGGATAATTGCCTCGACATCTGCCGCAGGCAAATCTTCGCGCACGACCAGCGCCAAATCTTCATAGACGGGCGGGGTAATCGGCAAAGGTTTCACATTGAAATCGAAACGCGATACTGCGAGTAACGCATCCAAATCAAAATCTACCACCAAAACAGGGCTACCACCCAAATCGAAGGCGCGTGCAACCAATGGATGCAATTCGCCAAATGCCCCAATGCGGGTTTTTCCACTATACAACACCGCAGAGCGCCCCGGATGCAAACTGATATGCGCCCCGCCATTCGGTTCATAGCGCACATCGGGCAGATGTAGCCCATGCGCGATACCGTCAACAATGCCTTTGATGTCAAAGAAATCGAAATCACCTTCGACCCGTCCGAGCCACGACCCAACATCCCGCGCCCCTGTGATGACTACACCCAAACGGCGCAATTCATCGGGCAATTCAGTTTGTGCCGTCTGATAAATACTGCCAATTTCAAACACCATTTGCCGTGTCTGATAGCGCCGATTCGCCAAAACGGTTTGAAGCAAATTGGGCAACAAACTTTGACGGAACACCGTCTTTTCTGGCGAAATGGGATTTAACATCGTCACATAACGGTTGGGGTCGTATGGCAAATTCCC
>CALDGT010001099.1 GCA_937942935.1 uncultured Chloroflexota bacterium
AATAACAATTTGCAAAGATGCCTTTGCAGAAGCATTGAGCAACGGCAACCAACGGTCATCAAAGGTGATTGTGAGCGCAGTCCGCACAAAAAAATAAACAGCATCGGGTTCTGTGGTCAACCAATCTTGCAATTCTGCTTTGATAACTGGCTGAACATCGGGAACGGTGGTCATAAACCCATGCAGTTGGGTAACAGCTTCGCTATCACGTTCTTGCAAGGCATACCGTAAAAATTGTTGGATATTGCTTTGGTCAAAGGTCATGTCCCACCACAAAATTACATATTAAATATCGCGCACACGCCGAATAAATTCGATACTCTCTAATCTGCGTTCTAGCAAAAAGCCAATGTAACCCAAAAGGATTTTTTCGACTTCTGGATACACCCAAGATTTAACCCCTTGCAAACCACGCACATGCTCATAATCGCTCCGTTGCATGTGACGCATCAGGTGAAGTGCATCCATACTGACAGGAATTGTGCCTGTCGTCAAGTGGTGAGCGCGAGGATTAACCACCCCGCCATCGGCATAACTAAAAAATTGGTCTTCTGGCAAAATCGTCTCATGAGTAATGACACATTGTTGCAGTTCTGGGCGAAAACCCACCAAATCGAGCAGATGAAGTTCAAAATAACGTACTGTGAGGCGCGGGTCTTTTTCATCGCATAAGCGTTGAAACGTGATATAAGTGAGGTCATAGAGGGAGTGTAAATCTTGGTCGCCATCAAATGTAAATTTATCTACCAATTCGGCGATATAACTGGCATACGCACCTGCCCGCAAATCTTCCCGCAGGCGCAAAAATGGATTTGTCATCTCGGCTTGGGTGGCAATATCAATCTCGCGCCCTCTGGTGATGAGCATATCGGCGCATGTGAATAATTCGACATGCCCCGTTTTGGTGCTAACAGGTTTGCGTGCGCCTTTGGCGATTGCATCACATTTGCCATGTGTTGGCGAAAGGATGGTGAGCAGGCGGTCTGCCTCACCAAAATCGCGCCGCTTTAAGATGAGGGCGCTCGTCCGAAAAGTCCGTTCAGAAGTTGGCATGATGATTACTTACGTAAATCACTTCCACTAAAACCATACGGGAGTAAATCGGTTAAAGCTAAATCATGATGAATTTTGCCATCCATATCGGCGATAATCACCCGCAATTTTGGCGCAAATTCGTAAAGCATTTGCCGACAAATTCCGCATGGTGTCCCCCCTGCCCGTGTCACCACAGCGATTGCCGTAAAATCGCGCACACCCTCACTGACTGCTTTGACCAATGCTGTGCGCTCGGCACAAATCCCTGCGGGGTATGTCGCATTTTCGACATTGCACCCTGTAAAGATTGTGCCATCTTCTGCCAAAAGTGCCGCGCCAACATGATAACCCGAATAGGGTGCGTATGCTCGTTGGCTGGTGGCGATGGCATGTTCAATCAATTTTTGTGTGAGTGAATCGGTCATAACATCATGTCCTTTTGAGTGTTAGGCGGTAGCATCATCTTCAACATTATTCGGTTGTGGAACAGATTCATCTTCTGCGACTTCATCATGTTCTGGTTGTGGGCGCTTGCGAGTGGCTTCTACCTTACGGATTCTACGTCCATCTACCGATAATATTTTTAGGTGAATATCATTGTGTTCAATCACTTCATCCACAAGCGGAATCCGCCCAAAATAAGAATAAATATACCCCCCAAGTGTATCATTTTCATCGGTGGGTAATTCAACATCGAGCAAATCATTAAAATCATCAAGGTCAATGCTGGCATCCACGATATATAAATCATCGGTCATGCGCGTATATTCGGCTTCTTCATTGGTATCATATTCATCTTGAATATCGCCAATAATTTCTTCTATCAGATTTTCGATTGTCACCATGCCAGCCGTCCCGCCATATTCATCCAGCACAATCGCCAAATGAATCTTTTTGGCTTGTAATTCTTTGAGCAACTCATCTGCGCGTTTGGTTTCTGGGACAAAATAGGCAGGGCGCATCATTTGTTTGATGGTCATGGGGTTATCATCTTCTCGCGCCCAATATGCCAACAAATCTTTTGCATAGAGTAGCCCACGAATATTATCTAAATTCTCTTCATAGACAGGAACTCGTGAAAAACCAGTGGATGTAAATAATTTCCCCGCTTCGTCTAGTGTGCCATCAAGTTCGATTGCGACCACATCAATACGCGGGACCATCACCTCGCTCACATACGTTTCGCCCAACTGAAGCACCGAATAAATCATTTCTTTCTCTTCATCTTCAATTGTACCACCTGTATGCCCTGCCTCAACCACTGTCATAATTTCTTCTTCGGTGACAGTATTCACTTTGCTCTCGCTTCTGAATAAGGCAGATAGGCGTGTGCTAATTTGGATAAGGGTAAAGACCAATGGGGTAAAGAGTGTTAAGAGAAGGCGCATTAACCCAAACGAAAATCCTGCCAATTCATTGGAATACCGACTGCCAATGGCTTCTGGGACGATATTCCCAAGTGAGATACTCAAAAATAACGCGAGTGCTAAGGTGATAAAATAGATGATATTGGGGGAAACCTCGGGCGCTTGTGCTAAAAGAGGGGTAGCGATATTCAAAATCGTCACAGTGGCAATAATAAACTGAGATAGGGTCATGAATGTCTGATAGGTGATGATAAGATTTTTTGAACCCGCCAAAGCCATCAGTTCTTTAGTCATAATTTCTTTTGTGGCATGATTATCTGACCAATCGCGCATTTTGGCAGGTTTTGTATTGGTGATGGCGGCATACGCCAATGTGACAATTGCCTGAAATAAAATCAAACCTAATATGCTGACTAAGCCAGCGATACTATCGTCCAAGTTTGTCAATCCTTCTGCATAGGGGAATTAAAAAAGCGCAAGACTCCTCTATATGTCCCCCATGATAGGGGTGAGGAGGCTTTGCGCGGCGTTTTCGGCGTTGGGGAACGTCTTTTAACACGGTTTTGGATAAATCCAACTACTTACCAACAAATTACCCATAGTCTACCATAGGCATTAAGCCTCTGACAAGTGACCTATAATCTGATATTATCAGAAAAAAATTAAATTTGCGCTTTTGCGAATCGCAAAAATCGCTAAAATAGAG
>CALDGT010001100.1 GCA_937942935.1 uncultured Chloroflexota bacterium
CAATATAACCCTGCGGAAATTCGCTATTCGCATTAATCTGTGGTGAAAAACGGGGTGTAGACCAAACCCCTGCACGCGGAATAACATCGGCAACATACGAACCATCTGTGGCAACCGCCGCAATATTAAATACCGGGCTTGTCTCTGGTAATTCGTTACCAACAGGCAATCCATGAACAGTTGTCAAAATAAGGCGACTGTCCCACGACCATGATACGGTTGTGCGCCACGACCAATCACCCAATGGGTTGAGTACAGCATATGTCGCAAGGGGTGTTCCGAGTGACTGATTTTCAAAATCAACCAACCCTATAGAATCAGCGCGAATCCATGCCAATTTTGTACCATCGGGCGACCATTTATATTCTGTACCCCACCAACCATATAATCCACCAGAATTAGCGGGTAAAATTTCTTCCACACGAATTTGCTCGCCCGTAGAGGGGTTGATCACCATCAACCACAAGTCGTTAAAAGCACGCCAACCGGGTGGTGATGCTTGCGGTTCTGCGGTGGAATAACTAATTTGGTCATTTGTACCCACGACCCAATCGGCATGACGTACATCACGCGGGATAAGCGGTAAAATTTCTGGTGTATTGGCAATTGTATCTGGAATAAGCCATAACTGGTTGAAAGAATTGGTATCATCTACACTGCGACGCGCAATTAACAAACTTTTACCATCGGTAGTGAGGCTAAACACACGGCTATCTAAATCGGATGTTGTGGTAAGTGGGCGTTTGCGGGTGCTTGTCCCACGCATAATCCATGCATTATTATTACTGATATAAGCAAGTGTACCTATGATGGATACTGGCTCTAATTCTGTGGTTGGACCAACAAAAATAATTTCATCTTGTGGAGATGAAGTTGTCACGCGACTAATCTCCACACGCTCACGTGCAATCCCATTTTCGACTGTTATCCGATAGCAAACACGCTCAATCCCATTAACCCCAGCTTGACCTATTCGCTCCTCGCCCGGTTGTAACCCCTCTACAAGGCGTGTTTGACGTTTGAAAGCTAACGTTTCATCTTCACATGATTCGTTTTCGGTCACACGTACAACTGTAATCACCATTTGGTCAAAAATTTGTGTCCATCGCTCTGGATTTACACGGTCCAATGAAGATAATTCCACGCCGATTTCGCGCAAGAACTGGTCTACTGTAATCGGCTCTGGATTTTGATAAATGCGCTCTGTGCCATCTATCAGAAGGCGTACAATAATTTGTGGTTTTTCTTCTGATGTACATCCCACCAAAAGCAATAGTAAAATCCAGCATAGGGCAAATGATAATTTCATATATCCCTCTATTTTTTGAAAACATAAATGCAAGGGTGTAACCCACGTTGAATAATCTGGTATTTTGCAACAAGGCTGAGTGGTCGAATATCCGATAAGATAGATTGCATTAATTTTATTTCATGTGTGATGATAACCATACGACCATTTGGCGCTAATACACGTTCCATTTTACGCAACCAAATTGGATATAAATGAACATTTTCTTGGTGCGACCCCACCAATTGACCAAACGGCAAATCGGCACAAATCACATCGGCAGATTCACCCAAAAATGGTAGCATCACAATATCTGATTGTATCAACTGGATGTGATGTGCATGACCTGCTCGTGCAATATTTTGTGTCGCACATTCAAGCGCGATGGGATTTATATCACATCCTACCGCAGATTTCACAGCACCACAATTTAACCTTTCAATGAGCAATGTGCCAGACCCGCACATCACATTCAAAAAGCGATCATCTGATGTTGGAGAGGTTAGATATACCATTGCCTGTGCTATAGGCGCATTTAATGCACCTTGCATATTACATACT
>CALDGT010001101.1 GCA_937942935.1 uncultured Chloroflexota bacterium
CTATGTGGTGTATGATTCGGATGGGTATAATCTCGTCCCCAATGATAATAACGGTGTAGAAGATATATTTTTACATGACCGTCAAACAGCAACCACTACGCGCATTTCAGTGGATAGTAATGGGGTTGAGGGGGATGGTGCGAGTAAATATCCATATATTTCGCGCGATGGTCGGTATGTCATTTTCAGTTCTTTGGCGACCAATTTAGTCCCAAATGATACCAATGGATTGGAAGATGTTTTTTTACATGACCGTCAAACAGGGACGACCACCCGCGTCTCGGTGGATAGCAATGGTAATCAAGCCACCACAACATCTTTTGATTATGCCAGCGCGAATGACATTTCGGATGACGGACGTTATATTTTATTTTCACATATTGGTGATAACCTTGTTCCAAATGATACCAATAACGCCGTAGATGTGTTTGTGCATGACCGCCAAACAGAGACGACAACCCGTGTTTCTGTAGATAACAACGGTCTGGAGGCGAATGACCATTCTCAGGGTTATCGGTTCGCGGCGGACAATCGGTATGTGGTGCTATCATCCAATGCGACTAACTTGGTGGCAACTGATGCCAACAGTCAACAAAGTGATATTTTTGTCTATGACCGCCAAACCGAAACAATGACACTGGTCTCGACAGATAGTAATGGTGTGCAAGGCAATGATTATTCGTTTAATGCTAATTTCTCGGCAGATGGTCAGTATGTGGTTTTTGAATCTACATCCACCAATTTAATAGCTAATGATACCAATAATAAGACGGATGTTTTTAGAAAAGATTTGCAAACGGGCGTGACTACTCGCGTTTCGGTGAATACCAATGGTGTAGAAGGGAATTGGGATAGTTTTGTCAATCGGCGTGGTTTATCAGATGATGGCACACGGATTGCCTTTCCATCCAACGCCAAAAATTGGTTGCCGAATGACAACAGCATTTGGTATAACATCTTTTTGCGAGATGTAGTGACCAATATCACCACCCATGTTTCTGCATCACAACAATCGCAATACATCCAAACCGATGATACAACCAGTTCATTTGATATGTCGCGTGATGGGCGTTATATCGCGTTTATCTCACGGTCAAATAAATTGGTCTCTAATGATTTTAACACCACGCCCGATGTGTTTGTTCATGACCGCCAAACGGGTATAACCGAATTGGTCTCCATATCGAATACAGGTCAACAACAAGTCGCTAATTATTATTCACCATCCATCTCGGATGATGGGCGTTATGTCGCATTTGTCACAGATGCTCAACGGCTTGTACCAGAAGACATCAATTTTCAACTCGATGCTTATGTTTATGACCGCCAAACCGACCAAATTCGGCGCATTTCGGTGAACCCTGCCAATTTAGGTCAAGTTTACTATACCACTTATTACAGTGTGGTGTTATCGGGTGATGGGCGTTATGCCGTTTTCCCATCCGATAATAGTGGTTTGGTGCCAACCAACCTAAACGGTAAGCGACATACCTTCCTCTATGATATGCAAGCCCAAACCTATACCCTTGTCTCAATCAATTCAGATGGTGTACCCGCGAATAATAATGCCAGCGGATCCGTGATTTCGTATGACGGGCGTTTTATTCTCTTTTCATCCAATGCGACCAATCTTGTCCCTAATGACACCAATGGGTGGATGGATTTATTTCTCCATGACCGTCAAACAGGCGAGACGGTACGTGTAAATGTTAGTTCGAGTGGCGAACAAGCTGAATGGGATGGTCAATTGGGTGGCTCAGTGTCGGATGATGGACGCTATGTTGCCTTTTCAGTGAGGGCGGATAATCTTGTCCCTTATGATACCAATAATTTATCAGATGTATTTTTACATGATTTGCAAACAAAACGAACCCGCCGTATTTCGGTGAATCCATTGGGGAATCAATCGAATGGGTCTTCCGGGTATCCTGTTATTTCTGCAAATGGGCAATATGTCGCATTTTTATCTGGCTCATCTGATTTGGTGGCGGGGGATACCAATAATAAAGATGATGTTTTTGTTTATAACATCCTCACCGATAAAATCACCCGCGTATCGGTGGACTCGAATGGGAATCAGGCAAATAATGGCGCTTCCTATTTTGGAAGCATTTCGCAAACAGGCGAATATGTCTCATTTTTATCCTCCTCAACCAATCTTGTGCCGAATGATGTCAATAACCAGCCAGATATTTTTGTCCATCAGCTTATTTTGCCCACCATCCTGCCCGCCCCGACTTTAGTTGAGCCTGTTCACACCTTGTCACAAGTCGTATCTGCATCTCCTATGACATTTTCATGGGATGCGGTGAGTGGTGCGACAGGGTATCGGGTGCAAATTGCACTTGATGATGAATTTATGACGGTGGTGCATGACCAGATAGTGGCATCCAATACACACACACACCTATTAGAAGATGCAAATACCTATTATTGGCGGGTACGTGCTGTCAATGATGGTGTGTGGTCAACTGTTTATCAATTCACCTTGACCCCTTCTATTGCCACACCAACACTCATCGCACCGGCTGATATGACCATCACCACCGCTCATTTGATGACATTCACATGGAATAGTGTCAATGGTGTAAGTGATTATCAGATTCAAATTTCCACTAAATCTGATTTTACAGACATCATTAATGACCAAACGGTGGTCAGCCCGACCCATTCATTTGAATTTACCAGTTTTGGTACTTATTATTGGCGTGTGCGTGCCAATTATAGTGCGTGGTCAGATGTACGCCAATTGACCATTCAACCGTTGCTACCACCCACACTCATCGCGCCAATTCATAATAGTAGTGTGGATATTTTGACGGTTGATTATAGTTGGGATGCTGTGGCGGGGGCGACTGCTTATGAAATCCAAACATCACCGTATACCAGTTTTTCCACAACATTATATAGTGAGGTGGTTACAAACCTCACCTACTCATACACTTACCCAACATCGGGTGTGCAAAATTGGCGTGTACGGGCAATAAGTGGGACATTGCTAGGTGAATGGTCTGAAGTGCGACAGGTTCATATTGTGCCTGTCACCCCAACCCCAACCTTGCTTGAGCCACAAACCGGTATGACGACCAATAGCTTCTTCATTCCATTATCATGGACACCCGTGATTATCGTTATGTATTATGAAATTGAATTAGCGCCCGAACCTACCTTTGGACATGCCACAGGGTATATACGTAAAACATCTACAATCCCATCTATTACCATAGATATGCCGTTTGGTGGGTTATATTATTGGCGTGTGCGTGCATTTATAGCTGGCTCTGGCTTTAGTGAGTGGTCAGAAGTGCGTTCATTCCAAATTTTGCCCATCCCCGTTCCCACATTGCAACAACCCGCGCAAAATAGCACCGTTTTTGGTTTGAGCGCCAATTTCACATGGCAGACTGTTCCCGATATGCCCAGTTATGTCATTCAAATTGCGACCAATAGCAATTTTACGGCGTTAGTGCATACCAATCATGTGGAAGGGACGAATCAGTTCACCTATACACTGCCCATACATAACACCTATTATTGGCGTGTGGCAGGAGCATCCTATAGTCCGGAAAATAGCACGTTGCATCAAGGGGCATGGTCAACACCCTACACATTTACCACCTCGTCCTTGCCACCCGCGCCTAATTTGCTGTTGCCATTAGATAATGTCACTTTATCGGATGCGACAACACAATTTACATGGCAAACAGTCAATGATGCAACTGGGTATCGTATTCAAATCGCATCAGATGATACATTCACGACCATTTTTGATGACCAAACTGTCCTAACCAATAGCCACGCCTATTCTATTGCTACTAATGGTGATTATGTGTGGCGTGTACAGACATTGACTTTGAATCACGTCAGTGATTGGTCGGTTACACGGCATTTGACTATTTACCGAACCTATATTGACCCCCAATCTCTGGGGGAACAAGAATTATTTAAGGGAGTACAATCATATTTGGCAGATGATATGGCTTTTGTCTTGTTTGATGTCACCCCAACTGGCATTTTAACCACACTACAATTTGATGATGGGGCAGTGGTGACAGCTAATATTCAGATGAGCCTGCAAAATGGTCTGATAACTATCACAATGAGCAATCTTGTAGGAGGAACACCCGACCAACAAAATGCGATGTATGAACACATGCCTAGCCTGATAATGAACACGCTAGATGACCTGTTGCCAGATGATTATATTGCCATACAAACCGTTACATTGACAGATAGCGCCATTAACTTTAGCATAATGCGCCCAAATGTCCCATGATTTTAGGAGATTTCATGAAACACTTGATTCGTTTAGCTTTGCCAATTTTGCTCGTCCTTGTATTGTTCAATGGTGGCACACCTGCTTATGCCCAATTGGGGCTAACAACCCGCCTGATGGTTTCTGGTAATGAATTTAATACAGGTGCGAGTTTTCCATCCATTTCCAATGATGGACGGTTTATCGTTTTTGAATCGGATTCGACCAATGTGGTGGCAAATGATACCAATTCAGCGACGGATATTTTTTGGTATAATAC
>CALDGT010001102.1 GCA_937942935.1 uncultured Chloroflexota bacterium
AAATTCCGCTTTTGTTTTTGCAAAATATCACTGGATTTATGGTCGGTAAGGCGTATGAATCGGGGGGCATCGCCAAAGATGGCGCAAAAATGGTTCATGCCGTTGCCAATGCCGATGTGCCAAAACTAACAGTGGTCATTGGTGGTAGTTTTGGCGCGGGGAATTATGGTATGTGTGGGCGGGCATATTCACCACGCTTTTTGTGGATGTTGCCGAATGCGCGGATTAGTGTCATGGGTGGTGAACAAGCCGCCAATGTGTTATTGACTATCAAGCGTGACCAATTGGCGCGGTCTGGCGCCCCCGATATGACACCCGAAGAACAAGCGACCTTCAAACAACCGATTTTGGATAAATATGAGCGCGAAGGTGAACCCTATTATTCATCGGCTCGGTTGTGGGACGATGGGGTAATAGACCCGCTTCATTTGCGTCGTGTGTTGGGTTTGGCATTGAGCGCGTGTCTGAATCAACCCGTTTCAGAGACCGAATATGGTGTTTTTAGGATGTAAGCCACAATAAAACCCGTATGATGATATAAAGCAAATTTTAGGGCAGATTGATTATAAATTCATATCTGCCCTATTTTGATTTCATGCACATTAAAAACAACATGATATAATGAAATTATGTGAACTAATAAAGGTAGAAAAATGATGACACATGTATTTTTATCTTACTTAGAAGAAGATTTGGCTTTTGCAGAAGCAACCCAAAAAGAAATTGAGAAGGCTGGCTTTGCGGTATGGGTAGACCCCGCGCGGTCACGCTTTATGGATTCAATATGGCATCATGGAATAGATAATGCCATTGGTGAATCTTTTGTGATGGTTGTCATCCTCACACCACAAGCACTGCCATCGGCACTTATGACGTATGAATGGTCATTTGCGTTGGGCATTGGGGTGACGGTTATCCCTGTGTTATTCAAAGAGGCGCAAATTCCACGCCGCTTGTTGGTGCTAAAATGCCTCGATTTTAGCGAAAATCGGACATGGGGCGATTTAATCGAATTGGTCAAAGATGCAAGAAATGCCTATAACCCAGATGCTATTCGTATTTCTCAAGAGATGCGAACCATCACCGATGTCGAAGAAGCCAAAGAACATCGGTTGGTGATAGATAGCGGGGCGGGGCGGGTGGCATACGCGATGGAGAGTTCTGTTATCACCATCGGGCGCGACACAACCAATAGCATTGTGTTAGATATGCCCGATATTAGCCGTCATCATATCCGGTTAGTACATACATTAGATGGTTTCACAGTTGAAGATTTAGGCTCTAAAAATGGCACATTTTTGAATGGGGAATGGGTCAAACGGGTCAAATTACTCAAGACAGGAGATGTCATTCGATTGGGCGAAAAATTGAACATCCGTTATGAACTAGCACCCAAACCAAATTAAAACGCTTATAAAAGAGTTTTTGCAATTGCAATCCCTAATCTTGGTGTATCATAGTTGTAATATGGGGTTTTGTTAGCCCCACTCTAAAGCATACGATAGAAGGAATGTGCGATGTCAAACCAAAATCTCATCAAACCACTGATTCTGTTCATAGAAGATGCCGATTATTTGGCAGAACTAGGCTCTCATATTTTAGAGAGACTTGGTGTGGAGGTGGTGATTTGTTTGACGGCGGAATATGCGATTTCGTTTATGGAACAAAACCGCCTGCCAGACTTGATTATTCTGGATATAGGGATGCCCGGTATGACGGGCTGGGAATTTTTAGACATCATCAAAAAATACCAAGAGACCAAGACAATCCCTGTTGTTGTGACAACTGCCTATGGCGATGCGACGAATCGGCTCATTGGGCGCTTGCGCGATGTTGACCGTTATATTGTCAAACCTTATAAACCAGAAGAACTTCAGATGGTTGTCCGCCAAATTTTACAAATGCAATGATGTGGACGAGGGCGCAAGTGATTGCGCTCTCATCTTTTAATCACTGTTAACTTTTTTGAATACACCTAGATAAAATAAGGTTATCTCCCCTGTATATTTCATATTTCTGTTGTGAACGGCTATTTTTATGATGGCGTTCATCATAATATTCACCCCATTCGTAGATTCCCCTAGATACTTATGCCACAATAAAATTGCTAACTCATACTTATCATGTTCTTTTGGCGAAGATACACATGATAAACACAAGTTAGCAATCGTTTGGTTGTGAGAATCTTATCACAGATTCACTTTAATTTTTACGAAAGGATTATCAATGCGTCGTTTATCCGCATTATTTTTATTGTCTGCTTTGTTGATGTTGTTGAATGTTGCTGTGGTGCCTGCTACTGCCCAAAATCGGCAAGTGGTGAATGTGTATTCTACCCGTCACTATGGACCCACAGAAGCACCATTTTCTGCATTCACCGAAGCAACAGGCATCGAGGTACGTGTTTCACAAGGGTCTAATCAAGCCTTATTAGACCGGTTACGTGCTGAAGGAGATAGAACAGTTGCCGATGTTTTTCTGACCGTAGATGCTGGCACACTTGGCATTGCCGCCGATGAAGGGCTGTTGCAACCGATTGTATCGGATGTGTTGACCGAA
>CALDGT010001103.1 GCA_937942935.1 uncultured Chloroflexota bacterium
CTTGAATCCTGTACTACCCAAAATTTCAAATGGGCGACGATAACACAATTCGCGTAATGATTCGGGTAAATCGGTGGCAATCGGCATAGATGCCCCACCAACCAACAACGGGATGAGCATTTTTTTCTGTTGGAGGGCATTTTCGATGACCATCCGCACCATATCGGCAGGGTTTTCGATAACCTTGCGCCCAAAATCATCGCGCACCATTGACCAACCGCGCCCAATAATCACCAACACAATATCTTGCTTGGCAATTTCATCCCATAAATATTCCCGAAAATCCACCCCAAACGGAATATCTTCTACATCCGAGAGGATATTCTCGCGCCCAAACGCTTCGGCGAGGGCATCATACACATTATCGGCAAAACTTTTACTATCAGCACGTCTGAATGATAAAAAAATACGTGGCATAAGGCAATTCAACCAGTCTATGAATAACGGTATATTGCCTCATTATAAACCAACCTAACGATTCATGGCAAAATTAGCCACTAATTGCCACTGGTCGCAGATACACAAACCGAATCCCCCGATTATGTTGAACAAGTGCAGGTGAAAAATTCAATGGTGCATAGCGTGGGTGCTGAATCACCAATTTATCTTGGATTGGCTCAAAATAACGCACCATTTGGTTATCTGTCTTGGTGTAGGTATGCGCCACCCGATTGGTATCACTCAGTTGGCTAATCGTATTCACGACAGGCACATGCACAAATGGAGACTGCATGGCACGCATCATCCCGCCAAATCCCAAATGGCGCATCATATCGCGCAATGCCTTCCCTTTTGGATTCACCCCTTCATAATCCCATTTTTTTGCGCCTATCATCGGCTCAATTAAATCACCTTTAATAAGCGATTCGCCTGTGGTCGCATCTTTCACATCAAAGGAGCGCCAATGGTCATTTGCTTGAATATCGCTGATAGACAGGTGTGCATCCAACCCTAAATGGTCACGGTTATAATCCACCACCAGTTGCGTGTTATTCCACAATCCATGACAAATCATCATCGCATCGGGATTCATCACCAATGCGCGGAAAATAGCAAATGGATGTGCTTGCACAGGGGGTTGTGGCTTGGGTGTTGCAAATATCGAAAATTGCAATTCATGATGTGCGCCCAAATTAGCTTGGGTAAAATCACATATCCATACCGCCATCAGCGCATCGCCGTTGGTATCTAAAATCGGTGTAAGGTGTTCATTTTTGAGCAATTCGCGGGCAACATCTGCCTTTGCTGTACCACCAATAAACACCATTTCACCATCATAAATATGATACGGTGTGCTAACAGATTGTCCATTAACCATCACTTGTCCATCTAATGGATATTTTTTGAATAACCGATGATTTTCGCGTGTGGTCATGATTTATTGCTCCTGTTCAGCTTGGCGTTTGAGTTCATAGAGCGTGGTTAATGCTTCGATAGGCGATAATTCATCTACTTTGAGGGTACGCAAGGTAGATAACACCCCGCTATCGGATTTGAACAAACTCGGTTGATACGGTTTATCCACCCCTTTCGCCGATTTCTGTACAGGTTTAGATGTGGTCGGTGTTTCAAAATCCCCGCCCACTTTTTCCAGATGTTCAAGCAATTGTTTGGCGCGTTCCACAACAGGGCGTGGCATCCCCGCGATTTGCGCCACATGCACACCATAACTTTTATCTGCCCCACCCTGCACCACCTTATGCAAAAATACCACATCCTCACCGCGCTCGGATACCGCCACATTATAATTGCGTGTGCGGGGCAAAATGTTCGGTAGTGATGTGAGTTCATGATAATGTGTTGCAAATAATGTCCGACAATTCAGGCGTGGGTTATTATGGATATATTCAATCACCGCACGCGCAATCGCTAACCCGTCATACGTGGATGTCCCCCGCCCCACCTCATCCAAAATGAGCAAACTGCGCTTGCTACTCCCCGATAAAATCCGCGCCGTTTCGACCATTTCGACCATAAATGTGCTTTGACCCGCATGAATTTCATCTTGTGCGCCAATACGCGCAAAAATGCGGTCTACCAAGCCGATAACCGCCTCATCCGCAGGCACAAAACTGCCGATTTGTGCCATGAGGGTGATAATTGCGACTTGTCGAATATAAGTGGATTTCCCCGACATATTCGGACCCGTGATGATATGCACCCGCGACTCGCTATCAAAATGAGTATCATTCGGCACATAGCGCATTCCACTCTCTAACATGCGCTCCACAACCGGATGTCTGCCACTACGGATGATGAGGGTATCATCTTCGGTCAAAATAGGACGACTATATCCCTCGCGCACCGCCACTTGCGCCAGCGAAAGCAACGCATCCAAACGCGCTATCATTTTGCCTGTCTCAATGAGCCGATTGGCAAAGGTAATAAGCGATTGACATAACGACTCAAACAAACGGCGTTCTAGGTTGCCGATTTGCTCCTCTGCATTCAGCACCAGTGTTTCATATTCTTTGAGTTCTGGGGTGATATATCGCTCGGCATTCACCAGCGTTTGCTTGCGTATATAATCTGACGGCACTTTTTCGGTGTTGGCGTGGG
>CALDGT010001104.1 GCA_937942935.1 uncultured Chloroflexota bacterium
CTCGTATGTCAGCCACAAAATAATCCTTAAGCCATTTTTACCCTGCGTCCGATGTTGGTAAGCAAAAATGCGGACGATGTTAGTAAACAGGACAAACCTATTATCTTGTAGGGTGGGTACTAGGGCGGAACGCCCGTATGTCCCACCACGATGAAAATCGTGTACCCCCCAAAAAATATATCTTTCCACACATTATGAATACGGAGAACCCCTCATCATGAACGCATTTGATGAACAGGCATTGGCATGGATGCGCCAGATGATTTTGGCTACCTTGTCACAGACCGCTACGCTCTATTCGCCCACACAAACGGCGGATGACGGGGGCGGATACGCAACGGATTGGCAATTGGTCGCCGAAAATATCCCGTGTCGGTTAGATGCCATCGCTTCTAGCGCCAATCATTGGCAATTGGTCAACGACTCCCCTGCCCCAAAACGCCAATATCGGGCGGTTTTTTTGCATAGCGCACCCCTCCAGCCCGATATGCGGGTGGTGGTGGATGATGTGGCGTATGCGATTATCAACAGCAGTACGGCGCATGGGGCGAAATTGGTCGTCCATGCGGTGATTGTAGAAGAATAAAATCTCCCCTGCCACGCTGTGGAGAAGGGGTTATGGGATGGGGATATAGGAAGCATATCCCATCTGTAGCAATTTAATAATAAAATTGCTTTTTGACCTCACCCCCTGCCCCCTCTCCAATTTGGAGAGGGGGAGAAAACCGTTATTTTGCGAGGAAAAGCCCTCTCTCCGTTTGGGAGAGAGGACTTAGGGGTGAGGTTGAGTTCTTAAGTTGCTGTATATGGTGGATATAGGAAGCATATCCCTAAATTAATTTGTCAAGATGACTGTCCCCGGTGCAGGAATCCACGCACAGGTTAATCCATCTAATGATTCGGTTGGCATTTCGATGGCAACACGCGGAGCATTGCGACCATCCATATAAAAATAGCGCCCAGACCCTTGCAAGCAAATTCTGGCATAATCTGGGAAGGTGTTGATGGTTGCGCCACCCTCTAGCCGATACACATCCACCGCTAAAATGACCCCCAATTGAATGAGGTCGGCTGGCACAGCACCACTATAACTCACCACACCGCCGTTTTTCATCAACACACGGCAATAGGTGTTATCTGGCGCATTCGCCACATCTACCCCATCGGTGCTATCTAACGCGCACCCTAACACGGTGACGGCGGGTGTAGCAGGTACGCTTGGGGGGACAATCACGGCTTCGGGGCAACTAATCCCGCCCAAATTCACAAATTCGCGTTCCCCACGCCGTTCTGTGATGGTGACATCCGTCCATGTGGCGGGACCTGTGAGCGTGATTAAGCCCACGGGGCTATCCAAAATATCCAAGCCCACGCCTGCGCCTGTGATATTAAAATTGGCATCCCCAGTGTTAATCGTGAATTCAGCATTATCCCCGTTGCAGGCTAAAGCCGATACACCCAACGCGATAGGGGCGGCGCCGGGGCAATTGCTGGCATTGATGACGGTATTCCCGCCGTTGTCGGTCAGGGTGCCGATATTGGCGCTGTTGCACGTATTATCCTCATAATGCGAATCTCGGGTGATGGTCGTGCCACCTGAGCGATTTTCAAAGGCATCTGAAGAATTATTTCTGAACGTGCTATTGATGAGGTCTAATGTGGCGAAATTGACCAGTGCATTACCCGTATTACCCGTAAAAGTGCTGTTGGTGATGGTCAACACAGTGAAACTGTTATAAATTGCGCCCGCATCGGGGGATAAATTATTCGTGAACGTGCTGTTGGTGATGGTCGTCGTGCCATCATTATGAATCGCACCCCCGTTGATAGCCGCCGAATTGTCGGCGAAAGTGCTATTGGTGATGGTCATGATGCCATCGTTAAAAATGACACCCCCAAATTGTGACATATTATTGGTGAAGATGCTGTTGGTGATGGTCAATGTGGCAGGCGGCGCGTTATAGATTGCGCCACTATTGTTCAAGGATATATTGTTGTCGAAGGTGCTGTTATTGATGGTCAGCACGCCCAAATTTTCAATCGCGCCAGACACGTTTGAATTGCCGTTTTGCAAGGTCAAGCCATTTAATTCGAGACTTGCGCCGATAATCACCGCAAAAAACCGATTATCATCACCACTTTCATCAAAAATGACGGTGTTGCCATTGCTGTTGATAACCACGTTGGCGGTGATATCGAGTTGATTGGCAAAAATAATCGTCCCGCTACAGACGAAGGTAATCGTCCCGCCTCCGCTATTGGCTGTGGCTACGGCGTCCGAAATTGTCCCCGCCCCTGTGAAGTTGGTGCAATCGGTCACAGTGGCATCCGCCGCCCACGCTGGTGTGAATCCGATAAATACCATGATGAACAAGCTCATCCCAATGGATAAGCACGATACGTATCGCATAAAAATTTCCTTTTATAGATAATTCGCTGTTAGCTTGATTATACATGAAATTCGTAAAGAAAAATGCCGATTATAAAGAATTATTAATGAGGATAACGGGGGATATTTCTGTGTATGTGGCATCAGGGATTGCCATGGCAAGCCCCTACGGGCATCCCCACCCCTTCCCCCTCAGCTAGAGATTAAGGGATGGGGATAAACCTAATTCATCAAAATGAGCGTGCCTACATTGGACGCACCCTAGCGGGGTATCTGGTGGCTGACATACGAGGCTAATGCCTTGTAGGGACGCGATTAATCACGTCCGTACAGCCAGTACACCATCCAAAAGGGGCAGAATTGTACTGGCTGACTAGCACGCAGTGCGTATGTCAGCCACAAAATAACCTTTAAGTAAATGATTTTGCGGTTGATGTTAGTAAACAGCATAATGTGTAGGGTGGGTACTAGCGCCATCGGCGCGTATGTCCCACCGCCAAACCCCTATAAAAATCTCATTCTTCATACAACAAAAGGATAAAAAAATGACCGTGACCATTCCACAAACACGACAACCGGGTGATTTAATCACCGCCAGCATGTATAACGAAATCATCACCGCGCTGGAGCATTTGCTCACGCTCAAAGCCGATAACACCACCATCGCGCTCGCACCGACAGGCAAGGCAATCGGTTGGGATGTCGGCGACATCAAAATATCTGCCCGTTTGGGCGATATTGGCAATCAGTGGCTCATCTGCAACGGGCGCACGATTGGCAATGGGGGCAGTGGCGCAACAGGACGCGCAAATGCCGATATGCAAGCCCTATTCAGTTGTTTATGGGATACGTTTGGGAATGATATCCTCGCTATTCAAGATAGCAATGGGGT
>CALDGT010001105.1 GCA_937942935.1 uncultured Chloroflexota bacterium
AGCAACAATAGAAGCTACTTCTGCATTTGCTTTTTCCTTATCACGTATTTTCTCAGGAGTGTAATAGTTCTTAACAAAATGTGTATCAAAGTTTCCGGAGAAGAATGCATCGTGTTCAAAAACAAATGTTCCAAAAGTTTTTCCGCGCCCAATCCACTGCTGATACGACCACAGGCACAGGTTTGGGATTGGTCATCACCAAAGCCATCATTGAAGCACATGGTGGTCAAATTTGGCTCGAGAGCGAAGAAGGAACTGGAACAACTTTCTATTTTACCTTGCCAATGATGCAATAAAATCCGTCTATTTAGGGGATTGCCATATAACAATCCCCTAAATCAATTATTGTGCAGAATTATCTGCATTTGCCAATTCTTCATCGCCTTTTAAGAACGGAATTTCCCCTTTTTCCCACGCCACCAACAATGGTACAGCGATGAAAATAGATGAATATGTCCCTGTAAGTAACCCGAAGAATAAAATAGCAATGAATTGTTTGATGGTCTCGCCACCAAATAATAAAATTGCCGCCATGATAAAGAAAGCATTCAATTGTGTCGCTAGTGAACGATGGATGGTCTCCCAAACACTCCGATTCACAATTGTTTCGTAGGGTTCACCAAGATGTTTGGGGATATTTTCACGGATACGGTCAAACATGACGATAGTATCTTGGACCGAAAAACCGACAATCGTCAGAATCGCAGTCAAGAACAGCGCATCAATTTGCCAACCTAACAAAAGCCCCATGAGCGAAGTAAAACCCATCACCACAACAGCATCATGCACCATCGCCAAAATCGCAGAAATCCCATAACGGGTTGCTTTTGGCACTTGGCGGAAAGCAAGGACAATGAAGCCTGTGATTACCAATGAGGCGAGCAATACCGCCCAGACTGCCGAGCGCGTCACCTCTTGACCAACAGTTTCAGATACAGTCCGAGAACGCGCAGTAGTCGTATCAAGCGTAGCCAGTTTGCCTAAGTCAGTCAGGATATTCTGTGTCACTTCTTGATTTTCAAATGCACCTCGAATTGACCACCGAAATTCAACATCGCCACCAACTCGTTCTATAGATACCCCATCAAAACCAGCAAATGCAGATTGCAAATTTTCGATAGTAAACAAATTCTCGCTACTGGTCAGTAAATAGGCATCTACACCAATTGTAGAAACTTCTAATGGAGCATAACGCAATTGTGCAAATAATGTCTCACGTTGGGCATCATTGGCAAATTTACCCCAAAGCAACCATGTTAAATCATCACCAGAGCCAATCCGTTCTAAAGTCACATCAGGATACAACTCCATAATATTTTGCAAAGTTGAATCATCTACAGATGGCAAGGTAAAGCGCAATTCGTAACGATTTTCACCTACTATCTCAAATCTTGATGTATCGGGATTGAGAGGTGATAAGGCTTCTAACCCAGCAAAAATTGTGCCGAGTGTCGCTTCATCTGAAATTGCAGAATAAACCAACCAACGGTTTTCATCTGGTGTACCTAAACGCACAACATTCGATGTCGAATCGCCATTCGTCTCAAAGATAGGGCGAAATTGGGCTGGCGTGATGGCATCTGTAAACTGAAAAATCACGATACTGCCCGATTGTGGCACAAGTTCAACAGTTCCAATCGTCCGCAATTGCGCGAGTGCTGGCTCAATAACAGCTAAATCGGCTAAATTCCCGCGCACAAGCCATCTTTCTGATGTAAGCGACTCAATATCCGAAATGGTGATATTCTGACCACTAAACGCGGTTTCAATGGCATTTTGGGTCACTTCTGGGCGGGTATAAGTCAGGCGATACCGTTCTCCATCTAAATAGGCGTATTCAAACGGTGTGATTTTTTCGAGTTCAGTAAAAACAGGTTGCAAAAGGGCTTCATCTGGAAAATTCCCCGTCACCAACCAGCGATAATCGGTCGCCTCTCCAAGTCGTTGAATCACGACATTATCTTCGCCATATCGTGAAAAAACTTGCCGAATATTGCTCTCTGTTGCGCCTTCACTAGTAAAGCGCAATTCATAAATACTCCCACCTACAAAATCTATGCTCAATTGGAACGGAGCGCCATTTGTCACAGTCGAATAAATCATCACTGCCAACGACAATAAAATCGCTGTGCCAGAAATGAGAAAATACCAACGTCTCTTTTGGACTAAATTAAACATTTTCTCTCCCCTCTCAAATCCCAACGAGCCATTTACGTTGTTCGATGGGCTTTTCGAGCCACTTCACAATGATGAATAAAAATGTGCGTGTGACCAAAACGGCGGTGAACAAGTTGATAACCAACCCTAATCCCAATGTCACAGCAAACCCCGCCACCAAACTCGCGCCCGGTGTTTGACCAAACAAATACAAAATCCCGCAAATGATAATAGTAGACAAGTTAGAATCACGGATAGATGCCCACGCGCGGTCAAAACCTGCTTCTACGGCTTCCATCAATTTTTTGCCCGCACGGATTTCTTCTTTAATCCGTTCAAAAATGAGGATATTACCATCTACCGCCGTCCCAATTGAAATGAGCAACCCCGTGATAGCAGGGAGTGTCAGTGTGAGTGGGATGAGTTTGATGAACAAAAAGTTGAGGATGATAAACACCACCAGAGCAAGGTCTGCGGCGATTCCGGGGACACGGTAATAGACAAACATAAAAATTAACACAACAATCGCGCCGATGATACCCGCACGAACACTCAATTGAACCGATTCATTCCCCAATGTCGCGCCAACCAGTTCGGAACTTTCGACACGAAGTGGAATCGCCAATGCGCCAGAACGCAATTGTAATGCCAATTCTTGGGCGCTCTCTTGCGTAAAATTCCCACTAATCACACCACCGGTATCTAAGCGATCTTGTACGGATGGAGCAGATAAAACAACACCATCCAAAACAATCGCCATGGGTTCTTGTGTGATAGAAGCGCCAGCTGTATATTCACCAAAAATAGATTGATAATCCGATTTAACCTCAAATCGAATGAGCCAACGATTACCCTGTGGGTCAAATTCAGCGACTGCCGCCGCCAAACCATCCCCTGTCATCACCGTTTTGAACGGTTGACCATCCAACGGGTTAACAATCGTAGGCAATGGTGCAACACCCATCTCTTCTAGGGTGAGTCCTTGTTCTGCCGCCAATCGCTGACGACCTTCATAACTAGCTAATTGGACATCTGTTAAGATGCGTTGTCCCTGCAATTGGCTCACACGACCACTTAACCCAGAAAAATCTACAAATTCCAAGAGTGCGGTTTGTTGAATAGTACGAAGCGCCGCATCGGGATCTGTTACACCGGGCAATTCGACTAAAATACGATTGTTCCCTTGTGTTTGGACAGTCACTTCAATTGTCCCACTAGGGTTAATACGGCGTGTGACACTATTTGCTGTTTGTTTAAGGTCTTCTAGTGTGAAGGCTTCTGGAGGCAATTCTGCCTGAAGCAACACCCGCAACCCACCAACAAGGTCTAAGCCTTGTTGAAATTCAAAATTACCCTTAAATTCGCTACAATCAGCATCGGGTCTACGTTCACAAGTGGCAAGGGCTTCTTCATCACCACCTCGCAACAAAAAATCTGGCTTGGGTGTTGTTGGTAATATCAACCAAACCGACCCAACCACTATCAAAACAATTATCAAAAACCA
>CALDGT010001106.1 GCA_937942935.1 uncultured Chloroflexota bacterium
AGGATGCGCCCTAAAAATTGGGGGATTTTTTTGGCATGTTTGGGCGGATGATAATATGAAAGCTCGCCAAAATATTATCTCAGTGAAGCAATACCTCAGAGCGATATTAGAGCAAAAAACAACTCGCAAACAAAATATGGCAGATAAAAAATAAAAGAGGTAATGATGATAAACTGGCGCAGATTTTTACAAGACGGGCATCAATTCGATTTGTATTCACCACAATCGTTACAAACCTGTGCAGATATTTTACGTGACCAATCACGGCGAGATTATTTTCAGCCGACCCTTTTCGATTGGCTCATTTATCGCAAAAAGTCAGAGAAATTGTTTGTAGATGTACATCCACAAAGCCCACATCATTATACATTTCGTGTTGAGCGCACTTTGGGGCTAGGAAAAGCCGAAATACCAATGAGCATCATGGGGGAATTGGAACAAGTCGGCACAACCACGCATGTAGTCGGCAAAGTATCCAAACCCAATGGCGAATGGCTATTATGGATGGCAGTAATAGTATCCGTGGATATATTGTGGATTGCCTTATTCATCCACGATGTGTTATCTGGAAATCGGGGATTTGCAATACCAATGTTAAGCATTTTCCCGATTGGTGTAGCTATGCAATGGTTAATCGTTATACGCCCTTTTTGGAATTTTATATCTTGTATTGAATGTTGGCTTGGGGATGAGTTGAATCGTATTCATGAGGAAAAAACGGCATTATTAACCGTATTTCGGAAGTCATTCGACTTTTACACCACCGATTCACCAGAGAAGTGTTTGGATGTGTTATCTCATCCGCAGTATCAGGGGCGTTATCAATACACTACACAGGGCATGATGAAGGGTTCGCCATTGGATAATGGGTTATTTATCACCACCACCGAGAATCATCCCAATCGCACCAATTTTTTGATTCAATACGATGAAATCACCTACACCTATCACTATCGGGTGGGGGCGCAAATTATTGGACAGATTCAACAAGAAGATGATATGACACGGATTAGCGGTTATATTGATATACCCCGTGGCTGGCAATATATTGGGTTATTCATCTTGACGATGTTGGCAACGACATGGTTCATCCCATTCTCAACATCTATCATTATTGCTATTGTGCTAGGCACTATCGGTTTTTGGTTTATACAGTCTACTATGAATCAGCTTTATTATTATCCGTCCGAAAAGATTTTGGGCAAAACCCCTCAATTCAATCGGGGAGTTTTCGATTTTCATTCGCCCTACCCAATTGAAGATGTTGTGAATATGCTCCTCAATTATTCAGAACCACAAGACTATGAAACACCGTGGGGAATTGGCAAAGGGATTCATATAGATGACGAGTTATTGGTGGTGTTGGTGGAAGAAAAAGACATCTATCGACTGATGGTGGGATTCGATGGCGTAAAAACACGCTCTGTCTATGCTTATTTGCAAGTCCATGCGACTCTGCGAGCAGAGGGATATGGAACACGAGTTATAGGAGGTCTCAATCGGAAGGTAGGTGGCGAAGCATATTGGGCAGGTGGGATAGCTATCATAGTTATGATTTCTGTATTGATGTTTAGCGCCAACATATCGCTCATACCCGTTGTTAGCGCAGTTATTGCAATGGGAACGATTGGCTTTTATATCAATGTGAAAAAAAACGCGCAGATGTTGCTCGATTATCCGCAAGATGTTTTGGGGCAAAAAGCCAATCGCAAGCACAAAGTAGCAGAAACACCAGAATCTGAATGAGGATGCGCCCTAAAAATTGGGGGATTTTTTTGGCATGTTTGGGCGGATGATAAAAGTTATCTGTACCTAAAAAATGTAATGGAGCGATAAAATGATGAACTGGCTGACTTTGCTTTTAGGGAAATACAAATTTGCCTTCATTTCTCCGCATTCAGTTGAACGATGTGAGCGTATCTTGCGCGATTATGCTGAACACGCCCCATTTGAATATTATAGCAACGAAAAAAAGGTGATGGATATCCAACGCGAATCGAGAAACTCGGTATCGGTCACGATTCACAAAAATTTATGGACATTCATGAATAAGAAAAATTTATCGTTGATGCAGTTCACAGGCAAAATTCAGCAAACAGAGCAAGGCACACGTATCATCGGGCAGGCAAGTTATACCAAGTGGGCGTTATATGATATTGCGCTTCCGTTTATTGTCGTGGTGGTCATGCTCATTAGCATTTTTTGGAGTTTTTTATCCACACCGCCCGTCCATTACGGGGCAGTTATCGTCTCTTTTGCCCTAATCATCGCTTCGATATGGGCATTTTTCTTGCCGTTGTATCGGTTAAGCCGAATCCCCTATTATTTATTGAATGACGATGATACATCCTCGCCCATCCCTATTGTTTGGGTACAACCAGAACGGGTTGACCGTGAGAAAAAACGCTGGTTCTCTAATATCAAATTCTTTAATCAAGAAAATTTCTTTTTCATCCCCAGTCCGCTAGAAGCCTGTGCAAAATCATTGCTCCAAAATTCCCCCACAAGCAATTATCATACCCAATGGGGGGATGGGTGAAAGCGCAAAGGTGGGGAATTTGACCGCCATCACTTATAAACACAGTGATGATAAGATGCAATTCATCATCAAAGGGGCAGAAAAAAGCAGACATTCGCGCTATGGTCAGGCACAATCGGTTGGCACACTAACCGCCATGCCACACGGCACACAGGTGAAATGGGTTGTCTATAATCGGATAGCAGAACGGGTATTTTTTGGATGTGTCCTTATGTTGGGGTTAATCATTACGATGATTATCATCCCCCATTGGGTAATGCTCCCGATTTCATTGGTCATTATGGGGTTGTTTTATCGCAATATCATTCATGAGGCGTTACAAATTGCGCGGTATCCAAAACAAGTTTTGAGAAACTAGAAAAATGGGGACGGCAAAAAACCGTCCCCTATTCCGTTATTCTGTTAGGCGGATGAGGACAAAGCCGTCTAAGCCCTTGCTCCCCACTGTTTGAACAACAGTCGCCGAAAGGCGCGGATGATTGCCGATAAATTCCACTGCGCGGCGCATCCCGATGACATTTTCATCGGTGCTATCGGCTTGGATGATAGCACCCTTGCGCGGGGCGTTATCTAAAATGATGGTCGCGCCTACCCGTCCGAGTTTGGTCGCCCAATCCAAATATAACGCCGAATTGACCTTATCCGCATCCACAAAAATAAAATCGAATGGGGCTTGGTTGGTGAGTGTTGGCAGAATATCGCTGGCATAGCCTAAATGCACATCTACCACATCCGCAAAACCTGCATGAGCAATATTTTTGCGTGCGACATCGACATGATCTACTTCGACGGTTCCGAGCGCTTGCAGGGCGATCATTGGTACTACAACGCGCGACTGCACAAAGCGTTTTACGATCGTTTGGAAAACAAGGACATGCTGTTGCAGGCCAGCAGCTACAGTCCCTACTCGTGGCATATCCTGGCGCGGAGCGCCTCGGCCGACGGCCACGGCGACTTGAAAGGTTACCTCGACGAGCGTTCGCCTTGGTTTGACTCGTTCGCCCGCGGCGGCATGCCCTGAGACGTGCACCTTCGCGTTGGCCTTGTGCACGACGTCCGCGCCGAGCTTGGTCAGGCCGTTGATCACCCGGTAGACGGCGTTCTCGTTGCCCGGGATGAGGC
>CALDGT010001107.1 GCA_937942935.1 uncultured Chloroflexota bacterium
AAAATTACCCCATACGATGGGATGACCATGATGATGATAATCGTCAACCCCCATGCGAGGATGGTCATCATCCCCCGACTAGATGAGGCGATTAAAAACGCGATGCCCGTAGCCATCAATGCCCCATTCAGCAGGGTGATGAGGATGAGCAACGGCTCGTGGGTCATGTTGCCTGTGAGGGTTATCAGCAAAGCAGACGGGACGAATGCCAGCAATATCCCGACAACCCCTTTGGCGATGAATAAAATGGGGAGCGAAACAGGTGTGATGAGGAGCGCCCGCAATGTGCCTGCGGTAGTTTCTTCGACTATCAGACTGCCAAGCCCCATAATTTCTAAGACCAATAACATCACCGCCATCAGTGGCAATAACCGATTGCGCGTGGTGATTTGGTCGCCTGTCATATCCACCCCAACCATTTGCTGATTCAGTTGCAGGCGTAACGGGTTGCCATTGACACTATAACTCCATTGATTAAATGCCAAGCGCAACACGGTTTGAATGGCGTTGACCATTTCGGTGGGGGCATCGGAGGCAAAATACACGGTGATGCTGGTCTCATCTCCGCGCAACACACCCGCCACCACATCCGCCGTCAAAACAACCCCCGCCACATAGTCTGAATTGATGACGGCTTGTTGAAGCGCCTCATCACTCTCTAGTTTGGCAATATGAATATCATTCCCGCCCAAAAATTCGATGAATACATCGGGGATGGTGGGCGCATAAATCGCTAGAGACAGCGTTTCATCCACCGTTGGGGGCATGAGGGTATAAATCAGGATATAGATGCTCACCCCCAACACGCTGATGAGGGCAAAATAACGATTGCGAAAATACAAGGTGATGTCTTTGCGGATGAGTACCGCCAACAAATGCCCATTCATCCCACTAACCCCCTTCCCGTGATTTGAATAAAAATATCTTCTAGGGTGGCTTCTTCGCTATGCACCGTAATCACTTTTTCACGGGTGAGCAGGTCTTTGACCGCCTCACCTGTATCGGTTGTATCGAGCGCGATGGTGCGCGTTTCGATTTCCCCTGCCCCATTTTCGATTTCCAATTTCAGCCGACGCTTGCCGTATTGTTGTTTGAGTTTATGCGGGGTATCGAGCGCGACAATTTTCCCCTGATTGATGAATGCCACGCGGTCACTGATAACATCGGCTTCGTGCATATCGTGTGTGGTCAAAAAGACGGTCGTGCCTGTGGCGCGGGTCTCTAAAATCAGTTCCCGAATAGATTTGGCAGAAGCAGGGTCTAAGCCTTCTGTCGGCTCATCTAAAAATAAAATGCGTGGTTGGTTGATGATGGCACGCGCCACCATCAGGCGTTGTTTCATCCCCTTAGAAAAATTGGCAACGCGCTCCTTGCCCCGATTTTCTAACCCGACCTTCGCCAATAAGTCGTGAATATCGGCTTTGACC
The DNA here is from genome assembly GCA_937942935.1 of uncultured Chloroflexota bacterium. Taxonomy (GTDB): domain Bacteria; phylum Chloroflexota; class Anaerolineae; order Aggregatilineales; family Phototrophicaceae. The sequence goes on from CALDGT010001107.1 coordinate 1,428, forward strand.
CCAAATAACCGCGCAAACAGGGTCAGGTTTTCGATGGCGGTCATTTGCTCATATAAATTGGTCGTCTCGAAAGCGACCCCGATATAGCGTTGGATTTTGTTGGTGTGTTGGGTGATGTCCATATCCAAGAGGATGGCTTTGCCCGCTTTGGGGCGCAATTGACCCGTGAGCATTTTAATGGTGGTGGATTTTCCCGCGCCATTCGGTCCCAGATAGGCAAAAATTTCTCCTTCTCCGACCTCAAAATTCACATGGTCAACCGATATCAGGCTACCGTAGGCATACATCAAGTCTTGTGCCACAATGCTATGCTTCGCCATAGGATTCCCTTTTTGATTGGTTTGCCTATCCACCTTTGCACGAATAGGCAAAAGCGATTATATCCTCATTATAAACCCGTTTTATGTGGATGAGAGAATTAAGCCCTCTCTACGATGTACTTAACCACTTTAGATTCTTCGGTGGCAAGTTTTAGGGCATTCTCAATGATTTCAAGGTGTCGCCAATAGTTTTGCCATACCTCTTGCCCAACTAATTCTTCAAAATGGATAGGCTTCACATCGTGCCACTTTTCATAGGCATCTAGTTTATCAATCCGTTCTTGCAGGTCTACTATACCCCTTGTTTTAGGTGAAAGTTTCGCATCGCTCAACATCCATTCCCGCCACTGCCTTTTGCCCTTAGATTGATTACACTTGCCACAAGCAGGCACAAGGTTGGCAATTTCAGAAATATACCCTGTTGGTTGCCTTCCATCAATAAGAGGGCGTAAGTGTTCCCACTCGGTTGAAGCATCCCCACAATAAGCACAACACACATTATCTTTTGTCATACCTAATATGTGCAGGGCTTCCTGAATTTCGTCATCTGTGGGGTGAATAACGGGTATAATGCCACTAACAAAAGCCTTTGTAATGGCAGATTTTATATCAATAATCTTTTTATGCTTCGGCATTTGAAAACAATTCATATCATTAGCTCCCTT
>CALDGT010001108.1 GCA_937942935.1 uncultured Chloroflexota bacterium
CGAACTGAATTCCCCCAATCCCATCAGACCCTGCCAACATCCCTAAGCCCAAGAAGAGGAGCAAGGCAGGGATGCCAGAATAAGCGGCAAGTTTGCTGGCGAGGATGGCTAAACACAAAAATCCACCCGAAAAGAGCAATATTAATTCTATGGGAATCATCTTTTTATCCAATAAATGATTGAAAAAATTTGTGGTCGTTTTTTAACATACTTTAAGATGATATACAAGTTAGCCCAAGTGATATGCCATCTTTGTTAATGGTATATTTATCTTATAAGGCTGATAATATGATTGCTTAATGAGGATGGTCATAGCCTGCCTATATTCATGGCATTGCCGATTATGCTATGATAAGGGTGAAATTTAACTTTAGAGTGAAAGAGTGTATACGTGAGTGATATTATCCCCCTAGATGATATTTCGTCTACTTCTAATGCCGATTGGCAACCAGACCCCAACCATCCTCGTCGTCGTCCCCCGTGGATTCGTGTCAAAGCCCCTAGTGGCGAAACTTACCAAAATGTGCATAACCTCATGCGGAGTAAAACCTTGCATACCGTGTGTGAGGAAGCGCAATGTCCTAATATTGGCGAATGTTGGGGGCGCGGAACAGCCACATTTTTGATGATGGGCGATACCTGCACCCGTTCTTGTGGCTTTTGTGATATTAAAACGGGTCGCCCTAACCCGCTTGATTGGGCAGAACCAAATCGGATTGCCGAAAGTGTTCGCGCAATGGGCTTGCGCCATGTCGTCATCACTAGTGTGAATCGGGATGAGCGTCCCGATGGCGGCGCGCCAATTTTTGCGATGGTCATCAAACGGATTCGCCAATTACAACCCGGTTGTAGCATTGAAGTCCTCATCCCCGATTTTAAGGGGAGCGAATCTGCCCTCAAAATTGTGATGGATGCCCAACCCGAAATTTTGAATCATAATGTCGAGACAGTCCCGCGCTTATTCAAAAAAGTGCAACCCCAAGATAATTACGCATGGACACTCGCCACACTGGGCAATGCCAAAAAGATGCAACCACTCGTCTTAGCTAAAAGTGGGATTATGGTCGGCTTGGGCGAGACATTCGATGAAGTGGTCGAGGTTATGCACGATTTGGTCAATATCGGCGTAGATATTATGACGATTGGTCAATATTTGCAACCAAGCAAAAAGCACTTGCCTGTAGAACGGTATTACACCCCAGAAGAATTTGATAAATTGCAGGCATTGGGCAAGGAAATGGGATTTAAGTGGGTCGAGAGTGGTCCGTTGGTACGCAGTAGTTATCGTGCCGATGTGCAAGTGCGCGAGTTGTCTAAACTCAATTTTATTCACACCCCTCAAATAGTTGAGTAGTCCCATCTCGTGGGCGGATATACGGTTTGTGCCTAATCCGCCCATACACAAATCAATGTGTGTTACAATAGAACAAAGCACTAAGAAATTAATAACAATATGTCATCACTTATCTATCCTTAATCTTTTTATTTAACAACGATATGCTAAAATAAAGATGTCTTAACAAAAAATGGTGGGATGGCAATTTGACAACTAGACAAGCGCAGTTTTCAAATCTCCTATATAATATAAAACGTGGATGAAGAAAATTCTTCTATACGTTTGCTGTACTTTTTTCGAGGTTTTTGACTAAAGTGAGGTGTTCGGTGATTCAAGAACTCATTGATAAGGCAGAACAACAAGGTTTTTTAACCTTTGATGATATACTCGAACTTTTAGAAGATGACCCAGATAACAATACATCCATAGAAAATATTTTATATGAACTCGATGAACTGGGAATAGAAATTCGTTATGAGTATGAGATGGATATGCTCTATCCACCGCCAACATTGAGCGATGAGCAGGAGGGCGAATTTGAGGGTGAAGAATTGCTTCATGACCCGACAATAGGCGACCTCAATGCCATTTCGCCTGATGACCCTGTTGGGCTGTATTTCCGCCAGATGGCACAAGAACCCCTCCTCAGCGCAGATGATGAAATTACCCTCGCAAAACGCATTGAACTCGGCATCAAAGCCCAAGAACGCCTCGACCGCCCCAGCACTTACGAAAATTATAGCCAAGAACATATTCAAAAATTGCAAAAAATCGCTCAAGATGGTCAACGCGCCCGTGAACATTTGGGACGCGCCAACACCCGCCTTGTCGTGAGCATCGCAAAACGCTATATGGGTCAGGGATTGCCCTTCCCAGATTTAATTCAAGAAGGCAATGTCGGGCTGATGCGTGCGGTAGATAAATATGATTATGCGCGTGGTAATCGGTTTAGCACCTATGCCACATGGTGGATTCGCCAAGCTATCACCCGCGCCCTCGCACAAAAAACCCGCACGATTCGTATTCCCCTCCACATGACAGAACGTATTCGCCAAATGTATCGTACCGCCCAATCATTAGAACAAAGTTTGGGACGCAGACCATCGCCAGAAGAGATTGCCGATGAGATGGATATGCCCGTAGATGCGATTCGTGGCATGATGGATGCCAGTCAACATGCTATCGCCTTAGAGCGTCCTGTTGGCGAAGATGGTGATAGCGAATTTGGCGATTTTATCGAAGACCAAGAATCACCAAGCCCTGTAGATTCTGCCACACAACATCTATTAGAAGAAACCATCGAAGAAATTTTAGCAGAACTCACCCCACGTCAAAGTCATATCTTGCGTTTGCGGTTTGGATTAGGCGGTGTAGAACCTCATACACTCGAAGAAATTGCGAATAAATTTAGCCTAAGCCGTGAACGGATTCGTCAGCTCGAAAAGGAAGCCCTGCGTCGTTTGCGCCACCCAAGATTGGCGCATAACTTGCGGGATTATCTTTGACAATTTTTGATAACTCATTTGAAGGGCGCATCTCGCGCCCTTTTTATTTATATCCCCTGCCCTTGCAAAATCAATACACCACCAATCACAATCGCCACAACAGCCAGCAACAAAAGTAAACGTGCGCCAATGGTTGCCCATTGAGATTTTGCTTCCTCTTGTGCCATCTTTTGTTGATGCTCATATTTTTTGTTGGTGAGCAAATCTACACGGCTTTCTGCCCCAAACTCGGTCATATTTGGCATGACATCGAGTAGCACATTCAACATATCGCGGGCTTGTTTATGATAGGGGTCTTTTGACAAAACCCGTTCTAGGCTACGGCGCTTGACTTGTGGGTCATCGGTCATCTTTGCCAATGTCATCCAACCACGTATATCATCAGGATGATTCATCAAATACTTTTTGATGATTGCCTCTGCTTCTTTGGCATCTCCTTGTTTATATAAACGAACAGCATAGGTAAGGGGGTCTAATTTTTCTGCATTCACGGTCATGTTATCCTACAAACGAATTTGTGATAATTTTATTGTAATGAAATTCAAACCGTTTGGGGTGTGTATTAACAAGATTATAACGAGACTATACCGAGATTCTAGCGGTGACGGACGAGGGGTCGTCCGCCACCAGAGGGAAAAAGGGGGTTGGAGCGATTATACTATCTGCCTAAGCATTAGGGGTTACTTCGGCAGGAGGTTCTGCTGGTGTAGTTTGTTCGACTGGGGGCATCATACCGTGTGGGTTATTTGGCATCATACCACGCCCCATACTGGGCATCATACCGCGCATTTCACCAAATAAGCGTTGTTCGTTCTGACCCAAAGTCGCGGTCAATTCAAGTGTTTCATCGCCACGTAAAACAGTGAATGTAACCTCGTCTTCTGGTTCATATGCCACCATACGGTCAGCGAGGGTACGTTCTGCGTCTACAGGTTCACCATTCACAGCAACAATCACATCATCTACCAAGAAACCAGCGGCTTCTGCTGGAGAATCGGCATCTACGGCGGTGATAATTGCGCCTTCAGTCACAGATAAGCCTTTATCTTCGGCAATGGTGGCATCTACATTCATAAATGTCACACCCAAACGACCTTGTGATGAGAACATGCCAAAGCCCATGCCCCCTTGACCAAATGGCATCACTTCAAAGAATCCTTGCATGGGGGGGACAACACCATCGGGGATGACCATTTCGCCCATTTCTGGAATAACAATGCCACGACCACGATGCGCTTCGATGGTGCTACGCAAACCGAGTGTCACTTCAATATCCAAACTTTCGCCATCACGTTCAACCGTTATGGTGATGGTATCATTTGGCGCAAAAGCGAGGATTGCATCAGCAAATGTCGCAGGGGTGACTGCTTCACCATTCACGGCGGTGATAATATCGCCATCTTGTAAACCAGCATCAAAAGCAGGGCTAGGGCGCATCACTTCAATCACGAGTTGTTCACCAGTGTTATCATAAAATACACCCAAAAATGGCGTTTCGGTCACTTCGGTGACAGATGCTTCTGGGGTAGATTCTGGGGTTGTTGGTTCTGGAGTAGATTCTTGTGCAGAAACACCCGCCACAACAGCGATGAGTGTAGCAACAAGTCCGATTGCGATTACCAAAATACGTTTTGTGTTCATATAGTAGTTCTCCTATAACCATTCATCAATGTGATGTCTGGTTATAGGATAAAAATCAAGCGTGAACAGATTGTGGTTAAGGTGTAACCAAAGTGTAAAATTATTTTTTGGATTTATCGTCTTTTCTATCGCCACCAACCATAAATCCGCCTAACATGCTCCGCATTAGTCCTCTGAATGTGGCACTTTCTG
>CALDGT010001109.1 GCA_937942935.1 uncultured Chloroflexota bacterium
CAATTGAGACCGACAACGATAAATCTGGGCGTAACTGGCGAATATCTGGCGCGGGTTGATTCACATGGGCAAATAGCACTTGTGCCAACGAACCTTTGAATGGCAGTGTACCCGATAATGTCTGATATACAACAACGCCAAGCGCATAAATATCGGCGCGAAAATCTACTGTTGTCGAATCTTTAATTTGTTCGGGCGCCATATAGTCTATTGTGCCAACAGCACTGCTACCAGTGAGTGATGAACTATTATCTAAAAACTTGGCGACTCCAAAATCCATTAGCATAGCCTTATATGTCTCGTTATCTGGATTCAGGCACAACATGATATTCGATGGTTTAATATCGCGGTGAATATAGCCTTGTGCATGGGCATAATCTATTGCACCTGCTAAATTAGAAAAATAATCTCGAATATCCTCAAGGGATATAGTGTGCTGTTCTGCAATCACTTCCTTGAGGGTTTTGCCCTCCACATATTCCATAATGATATAAACCAGATTATTTTCTTCACCACCACCAATCGTTTTGACAATATGAGGATGATTTAGCGTAATTTCGCCTTCTCTTCTAAATCGTTGGTGTGTTTTTTTGTCGAAAAGATATTCATTTTGCAAAACTTTAATGGCGACTTGTTTGCCATTTCCAAAACCTTTGTATACTTCTCCCATGCCACCACGCCCAATGACATCTAATAATTCGTATCCACCCAAAGACAGTCCTGTGAGTGCGCCCGGATTTTGTATATCAATTTCTTCTTTATGTCGTTCTAACTGATTGAGGTCAAACCGAAAACCATACAATCGTCGGTCTACGAAGTGGCGAACACGTAAGCGGATGGGGTTAAATGTGCCACCGATGATTAATGCAGAAATGCCAATCGCCAATTCATTTTGCACATTTCCTAAAATTTTCTGCAAAACCAACTGTGTGGTTAAAAACAATACCCCAAATAACATTGTCAAGATGAGGGTGACGATGAATGTGACCAAAGACCGATTCACGGTGAGGTCTACATCCCATAATCCATATCGAAAAATCGCCAACAAAATCGAAACGCCGATGAGGATGCCCGCACCACTGAGGATAATGCTCCCAAATAGACTATTGAGTGGTGCTGTTCCCCCAAAACGTAAGGTGATAAAACGAAATGTTTGAATGAGTGCTACCAAGCTGAGGCTGATATTAAGCCCCAAAAAGAGCCATTTGAATTGTTGGCGTTGAATGGGGGTCGAGCGATACCGATAGCGATGAATCATCACAACGCCGCCAAGCAAACCAAAAAGCAGATTGATGAGGAATACAATTGGGCGTAAGGTTTGTATTTGTGCAGAACCAAAGACAAAGAAGATGAGATAACGGGCAGTATCATAAACTAAAAATGGTGGTATAAGCCTGATTAACCAGCGTGGTTTGGCATTTCCATCTGGCACACTAATTAAAAACAAGAAAACAAACGATGTCATTGGGATGAAAACGATGCCACAAGCAACATAAAAAATAGGATGTATTTGGACAGATAAAAATGACAAAGTTGCTAAATTAAAAATGCCTGCGGGTAGGGTTATCCCTGTTAAGACTGCGATTCGCTCGGTGGAACGTTTAAAAACCAATAACCCACCAATGAAAAACAATATCGTGATTGAAATATATTCAATGGCTATTTGCAATGTCGCAATAGACACTGGTTGGATTTGCAATAAATCTCGATACCGTATTGGAAATGCCCCGATATAAGTCACAAGTGTAATGCTCATATAGACTAATCCTAATTGCCATAACCATTTTGGCAAAGGATATAGTGATACTGTTTTTGTTGATGTATTTTGCATAAATTAAAAATAACCCTCACTAACTGCTAATTCTAAAATACCCTTATATCAGTTAAGTGCGCGTGATTAATGCCTGAACAAATTCTTCTGCACTCTGAAAACGGTCATCGGGGTCTTTCATGAGGGCGCGTTGGATGGCAATCGAGACCGATAATGATAAATCTGGGCGTAATTGGCGAATATCTGGCGCGGGCTGGTTTACATGAGCAAAAAGCACCTGTGCTACATTGCCTTTGAACGGCAAAACACCCGTGAGCGCCTCATATAAAACAACACCTAATGCATAAATATCGACGCGAAAATCTACGGTGGTAGAATCTTTAATTTGTTCGGGCGCCATATAATCTATTGTGCCAACGGCGGCGCTCCCTGTTAGCGATGTGGTATCGCCCAAAAATTTAGCGATGCCAAAATCCATCAACATGACCCCTCTCGGTTGATTTGTCCCACCACGCCGAAACATGATATTCGATGGTTTAATATCCCGATGCACATATCCTTGCTCGTGAGCATAATCAATCGCTTTTGCCAACTCATATAAATAGGGGGTAATTTCTATGATGGGTAAATGCTCACGCTCTGCCAATAATTGTTTGAGTGTAACACCCTCAACATATTCCATGAGGATATAAAAAATGCCATCTTGTTCGCCAGCGCCTAATGTCTTGACAATATTAGGATGATTAAGGGTAACTTTTCCCTCGCGCTCAAATCGTTGACGCATATTTTTATCATCTTGAAATAGGTTGTTTTGCATGATTTTGATGGCAACCACCTTGTTACCAGCAATCCCTTTATAAACTTCTCCCATATTCCCACGACCAATGACATTTATCAATTCGTATTCGCCGAGCGAGCGCCCACTGAGTGCGCCATGAACCAAAATATCGGCTTTATCCTTATGTCGGCGCAATTGGTTTAGGTCAAACCGAAACCCATACAATCGGCGGTCTACAAACTTGCGGGTGCGTTGATGAACAGGATTGAATAAAATCCCGACTACCACTGCCCCAATTGCCACCGCAATTTCATTCAGATTTGCACCTAGTAGCACCCGTAACATGGTTTGGGTTATCCAAAAGATGAACCCAAAAATGATTATCAATCCAACTGTGACAAATCCGCCAACAATAGACCGATTAATCGTCAGGTCAACATCCCATAACCCATAACGCGAGATGGATAAGATGAGGGTGATGCAGATGATGATGCTACCGATGGTCATTGCCAAACTGCCGATGACAGAAGATGTGATGCTGGTATAGGTCCCTGTTTGTAGGGCAAAAATACGAAATAGTTGGATGATACTCAAAATGCCGAGTTCAATATTCACGCCTAAAAACAACCACTTGAATTGTTGGCGTTGGGTAGAGGTTGCATGATGCCGATAGCGCCAAATCATTGCGCCAATGCTCAACAGGGTGAATGCAAAATTGATATTGAATACCGCAGGGCGTAAGGCTTGAACGTCTGGCGACCCAAACACAAAAAAGACGAGATAACGAAAAACTTCATATACCAAAAAGGGGGGGATAAGCCATACCAGCCATCGCGGTTTGGGATAGCCATCGGGTAGGCTGATGAATAGCAAATAGGTGAGTGTGGTGATGCTAATGACAATTACCCCACAGGGAATAAAGAACAGGGGGTGT
>CALDGT010001110.1 GCA_937942935.1 uncultured Chloroflexota bacterium
AAATGCCATTCAAACCCGTAAAGGTGAAACACTCCAAACACCTGTTAGTGGGCGTACTGGTGTCACACAAATGCTAAAAATGCCAACTGATGCACGCTCACAATCTATAATTAACCAAACATCACCCCTGCCAAGTATCGTGCCAACAAAAATCCTTCATCAAGCACGCGCTTTATGTGCTTATTTGGGGTGGATTAGTATGGGACCATTACAGGATGTTTTGGGTTTAAACATAGATGAGGCAAAAGAGGTTTTATCTGCGCTCAAAGATAGTGGGATTGTCGAAAATTTAGATTCTCCTACTTTGCGATTTGTGCGACTTGCTGAATTCAAATAAAAAAATAGAGGGCATTTCGCCCTCTATTGAAACTAATCCCCGCTAATATCTACAACCCCGCCCTGACACGAGTTATAATTTGCGCCAAGAATGACCGCAAAATCTGTGGTGCGGTCTGGGTTTGGCTCAGAGATGACATTTTCTGGTTTTACATTCAAAATACGGGCAATTTCGCGCACACTGCCACCTTTTTGTTGACCAGTATAATCAATCAAGATGGTATCTTGGGCAGTTGTATCTTCTGAATTACCCATTGCAACCGCAGAGAAGCCTTCCCACAATAAACGGTCAGCCGCCACCCTATCCCATAAATTATTGAGTGTACCATTGTAAACAGCAATACTTGCCCCTGTGAGGAGCAATTGATTTTCGGATGGTGGGCGGTAAAAATCGTTCATCAATTGAATAACTGGTTCTGGCATCGGTAACTGCACATTCGCTCCGTCTGGTGCTGTCCATGATGTCGTATGGTATGTAGGGATAAATGTGAAATTACGGATTTCGCTGATATCCAAACCTAAGCCAATCGGTAATAGCCCAATGAAATCTTCTAGGCGCATATCGGTTTCTAAAATACTCATCCCTTGTTCCCAAAGTTGGGTAACATTGCTCAAATTAACCGTACTAAGGGCTTTACGCCAGATGGCACGAATCACTTGTTGTTGTCTGCGCCCTCTATCAAAATCACTGCTATTATGCCGTGTACGTGAGAACCACAATGCTTGAGCGCCATTCATCTCGTAATAACCGACACCCAGTTCATATAGACCATCGCCCAAATCGGTCATATTATCGGGTAATTCTGCGCCGATGAGCGCGTAATCTTGGTAGGTGCAATCTACCGAAATGCCGACCCCGCCAATAGTGTCTATGATGGTCTTAAACCCTGTAAAATCCACTTTGGCATAATAGTGAACATTGATACCAAAATTATAGAATATTGTTTGGCGCAATAAACCGAACCCGCCACCTGTATAACCAATGCTCTCGCCAACACCATAAACCACATTTAAGCGATTCATCATGCCATTGGGTGTTGGGATATAAACATATAAATCTCTGGGAAAACTGAGCATATTGACGGTATTGGTATCACGATTAATAGAGACAATGATCATTGTGTCTGTGCGGACAGTGCCATCTGTTGTTAACTCATTATCACCACCCAACAAAATGATATTCACCAAATTATAATCACGTTGAACTGTAGCGACTTGTGTTGGGACGGCTGTACCTCCCATCACTAGACCTGCTTGAACTTCGGCTGGGAATAATAATGTCGGGAGTGGATTAGTCGCACTAATGGTTGGCAATACGACCATCTCAGTATTTGTAGGGGCAGGGGTGGGGGTAAGTGATGATTGTATTTGTGTAGTAGCAGATGGTTGTGGTGTAGCCGATAGAAAAACAGGTGCTTCGGTTGTTGCGACTACTGTTGGTTCGGATGTTACTTCTTCAGTTGGAGCAGGGGTAATTGTCGCAAAGACAACAGGACGCGGGGTGTTTGTCACAAATAACTGATTTGCAGTCATGATTTGTGGGGTAGCAGTGGCATTCTCTGTCGGTGTTTCGCTTGGTACAATTGTTGGAGGTGCCGTCTCTGTATAAGTGACAGTTGGGCTAGGTGTTTCTGTTGGTGTTGTTGTTGCGGTAGCCGTGAACGTTGCCGTTGGACTCGCCGTATGTGTTGGTGTC
>CALDGT010001111.1 GCA_937942935.1 uncultured Chloroflexota bacterium
CGGCATAAGTGACAAAATTTTCGTAATTCAATTCAAAGACATCTGGCGCATCGCCACCCGCGACATCCGCTTGCAACAGGGTGAAATAATCAGCAAAGGGGGCGCTGGTCACTTCAACATTGATGGTCGGATTTTCGGTTTCAAAGGCGGCGATAATGGCATCGAGTTCTTCTAAATAATCGGGCGCGGCAGAAAATGTAAAATAACGCACAGTCACATTTTCTTGGGCGACTGAATTAAACGCGAGGCTTGCCATCAAGACCAAAAGTAGGATAAGACTTAATTTACGGTACATAGTTCTATTTCCTCTCATTCAATATATAATACGAAATTTATTTCAAAACGCATTTCGTAGCGTCACGAAATACCTAACCTTTAATACCGCTAGAGATAAATCCCTGCACAAACCAGCGTTGTGCGACCATATAAATCAGCAGTATGGGCAACACGGTGATGATTGCGCCCGCCATAATCATGTTCCATTCGGTGAGCGCACGCGGACCTGCTTGGAGTGTTGCCAAAACGACGGGCAGAGTCATGATTTCATCACGACGAGCGACAAATAGGGGCCACAAATACGAATTCCATAAGCCCATAAAACTAAAGACTGCCAGTGTTGCAATAGCTGGTTTGACCAACGGAAGGTCAATCCGCCAGAAGATAACCAAATGATTCGCGCCATCCACAAAAGCCGCTTCTTCAAAATCTTTTGGGATGGTCTTAAAGGATTGGCGCAATAAAAATGTGCCAAATGCGCTAAATAAGGTGGGGACAATCAACGCAGTATATGTATTCATCCAATCGAGCGAGCGAATGAGGATGAATTGTGGGATAACCAGCACCACACTCGGAATCATCATCGTAGACAGATACAACAAAAACACCGCATCACGTCCGCGCCATTCAATGCGCGAGAAAGCATACGCCGCCATCGCCGCGATGACGATTTGCCCCGATGTCCCAACCATCGCAACAAATAAACTGTTAAAAATGACCCGTGTGAGGTCTATGCGCTCTCCGAGTTGGGTATAACTCTCAAAAGAGATGGGGTCTGGGATGAGTTGCGGTGTCGCAGAAAGGATATATTCCTTCGATTTGAGCGATGTACTCAGCATCCATACAAACGGGAATACCGCCACAATCACCAACAAAAACATGACCACATACGCCATCGACTGAGAGAAAAATTTATTCTGTTTCATAATGCACCCACCGTTTTTGTAAGCGTAATTGGATGAATGTGATGATAAAAATGATGATGAACAAGACCCACGACATCGCAGAGGCATACCCCATGCGGTTATAACGGAAGGCATTATTCACGACTTCTGTCACCACCACCTCTAGCTGTCTATCGGCGGCGCTATCGCGCATGGGCATCAGCCACACCTGCTCAAACATCTGAAAATAATTAATTAGCAGGGTAATTAGCACAAAAAACATGGTCGGCGAGAGCAACGGCAGGGTGATATATCGAACCGAATCCCAACGGCTTGCGCCATCAATTTCTGCCGCTTCATAATAGGTCTGCGAAATACCTTGTAACCCGCCCAAATAGAGCAAGGCGATGTATCCGACATCTTTCCAAATACTGGTGATGACAATCGCATAAAGCGCAGTTGTCGGTTGAAATAACCAATTTGGTCCCTCAAGACCTAAAAATGCCAACCCATAATTCACCAGCCCATACGAAG
>CALDGT010001112.1 GCA_937942935.1 uncultured Chloroflexota bacterium
ATCCGCATCGGTTTGGGACGATTGGGATATTTTCTCACCAATGCCCGCCCCAAATAAATGGTAGAAGAGAGCGCGAGTCCACGGCTTTTTGTGGTGTCTACAATAATTTTCACTTTTGTATCGGGTGGTAATTGATACAGTTGCTCAACATATGTAAACCATTCTTTCAAAGCCTCACGAGTTCCAATCTTGAAGATAAACTCATAGAAATGATTATCATGTTGGATAATATCAAGGTATTGAAGCGGGTTTTTAATTGTCAGCATCGCAACCATCCTCCAATAAATATCGCAGGCATCATATCATTATTATAAGTATAAAACGCATCTATAAACCTATTTTATTTAATCAGCACACACCCTCTGTCTTTATCCAGCCGATGTCGGATTACAGCACCACTTTTGTAATGCCATGATATGCACAGAAAACCACACAGAACATGTCACATCTTATGTATGATGCTGAAGCAGTCACCATCTTTTATCGCATGACAGGCTAACATCAAGCCACTGCAACAGTAGGCTTTCGGAAGACTATTTTGCCAATATAAACCAATGCCAAAAGACAACAGCATCTGATTAGAGGTTCGTTTGTGGTTGAACTGCTAACTCTACACAAAAATGTGTACCAGATGATGATGTTTTTTCGAGTTTGACCTCGCCTTTTAGCACTTGTGCCAACACACGCGCTAAAGGCAACCCCAACCCTGCCCCAGCAGTAGGCACTTGTGGGCGAGCCTCACCACGCCAAAATGGTTCAAAGAGATGAGGCAAATCTTGGCTTGGAATACCAGTGCCTGTGTCTTTGATATGAATAAGCCATTTAGAATCGGGAAAATATTCAGCCGATACCCAAATCTCTCCCGATTCTGTAAATGATGTCGCGTTCCATAGGAGGGCTTGAATAATTCGCTTTAGAAGATTCTCGTCGCTCACAATCATGGGGGCAGATTCTGTAGTTTCGATAATCAATGAAATATTTTTGCTGTCCAAGATAGGTTTCATGGGGGTTGCCCATGATTCGAGTTTTTCTTTTATATCAAATGACTTAAGGCTAATATCTAGCTCGCCTTCACTTGCTTTGATATATGTCACAAAATCGTCCAAGATTGCCAACAAACGATAGCTATTGCGTTGTAACCGTGTTGCGGCTTTTTCTTGTTTGGGGGTTAATGCGTCATACGCGCCTTGTACGAGCATATCGCTGGTCGAGATAAGCGTGTTCAACGGAACACGCATATCATGACCAAATTTTCGTAATAGATGAATAAAGTCTGATGTTATCTCTGAATTTGCCATCTGGTTACTCTATGATGCCGATGCCAAGCATTCATCAACAACACTCAACAATCTTTCATTAGAAATGGGCTTGCTCAAAATCAGGTCTACATGAGCGGCATTGGGGTCTCCACGCAACATTTCTGGATGCCCTGTGATGACGACAATTTTTGTTTGCTTGAGCAACGGGTAATTGCGTATCATGCTAATCACAATCGCGCCAGAGTATCCAGCCAAATTCAAATCAAGCAATACTATATGTGGCTTGAAACGTGTCACCAAGCCAAACGCATCTACTGCTCTGGTAACAGATGATACAGAATGGTGATTTATCTCCAATAAATCTGTATAGGTTTCTACTAAGTCGGCATCGTCTTCTACGATAAGTATTTTTGCCATGATATTACCCTTTTCCCAATTGATAAAACAAAATATTACTCGCTCATAATTGATTGCAACTCACGAACAAAAGATGTTGCATCAATCGGTTTAGCAAAATAACCACTAAAACCCGCCGAAATCGCCTGTTCTGCTAATTCTGGTGTATGGAAAGCAGTAATTGCTACACAAGGGACATGAGAGAGTACCCTATTCGATTTAACCGATTTTAGTACACCCCATCCATCCAAACCCGGCAATGCAAGGTCTAAGATAATCAGGGTTGGGGTCATTTGTTTTAATGCCTGCACAGCTTCTTCACCACTCGATACCCCGACTGCATGAATGCCGTGATGTTCTAATAACCCTTGAACCAATTCCATGCTATCTACTTCATCTTCAACAACCAACACAGTCCAATTTTTGATGCTCATTTACTCGTTACCTCATCATCCGTTTTAGGATTAATATATGCAGACCGAATATCATCTAATAATGTGTGAATATTCACAGGTTTTGTTAAATATCCATCGAATCCAGCCTCTAATGCCCGTTCTTGGTCGCCTGCAATGGCGTGCGCTGATAATGCTAACACGGGAATCTGAGAAAATACCTCATTTTGCCTGAGTTGATAACGAAATTTCCAGCCATCCATCACGGGCATAGATAAATCGGTAATTATCAGGTTTGCAGAAAATGACTCTAGCACTTTTAGGGCTTCTTCGCCGTTTAGGGCGGTTTTCACATCTAACCCTTTAAACTCTAATGTTTCTGCAACAACATCGAGGTTATCTTGTTCATCATCCACAACAAGGACATGCCATGTTGTTATATCTTGCCAATCTATCACACCATATCTCCTTAGTTTGCGGTTGCCTCTATAAGTGTAGTAGGCTCTGGTGCATCTTGTGGATTCATCGGCAGGGTCACGGTGAAGGTACTACCTACATCTACCGCGCTTTTTACACTAATTTTTCCGCCCATCAATCTGACTAAGTTACGTGTAATTGCCAACCCTAACCCGCTACCTTTATAAGCACGGGTATAACTTCCATCCAGTTGGCGAAATTCTTCAAAGATGACATTGATAGCATGTGGTGGAATCCCAACACCCGTATCGGTGACATCAATATTCCATGTTTTATCTTTTAGGTTTGGACTAATACCCAATATCACAGACCCTGTTTTTGTGAATTTGAACGCATTAGATAACAAGTTAACCATCACCTGCTCAACGCGCTTTTCATCGCCACGCACTGTTTCGGGCATATCGGGGCTAATAATGGTCTCAAATTTCAGGTTGCTTTTAATTGCAAGGCTTTCCATTTGGGCGGTAATCCGTTCTGCCACATTACGCGGGGCAAAAACCGCATCAACCGCTTCTAAACGACCCGATTGAATCCGTGTTAAGTCGAGCAGGTCGTTAATCAATGTTAACAAGCGCATCCCATTTTCTTTGAGCCGTCCCAATTTATGAGTTTGTTTTTCATTCAATGGACCACTCATGCCAGCCAGCAACATATCACTGAAGCCGATAATGGCGTTAAGCGGGGTACGCAATTCATGTGACACATTCGCCAAAAATTCACCTTTGAGGCGGGCAGATTCTTTGGCTTTGGCGGTGGCAATACGAAGTGACTCGGCTTGTTCAATCAAATCGGTTTCACGTTTCTGAATCGCATCGCTCATCTCATTGAAGGTAGTCGCAAATTGACCAATTTCGTCTTTACGATTCAAATCGGCGCGTTTAGAAAAGTCACCGTTACGAATGGCTTGGGCAACCCGCGATAATTTGGTGATGGGATTCACCACTTGGTTCACGACCAAAATCACGACCACAACAGCGACTAACAGGGTCATTAATGTGACAATAACAGCCACTTGGGCGAGGTCAAATGCGAGTGTAGTCGCTTGAGCATACCCTGTTTCGGCGACAACAATCAATTCAATACCGGGTAATACCACCCTTTCTGCGGCTAAAATCACATCTTTGCCTGTAAACCCAACATATTGACCACTGGTCTGTGGGACATCGAATGTGGTCTCTCTTAAGACAAAATTGGGGTTTTGATGTGCAATGATGATGTTTCTATTATCAACGATGTAAATATCCTCATCTTCGGTCAAGTTAAAATCCAACAAGATTTCTTCATTGACTGTCTGAAAGCGCACTTCTGCAATTAGGACATTGCTAACT
>CALDGT010001113.1 GCA_937942935.1 uncultured Chloroflexota bacterium
TGTATGCCCTACGAGTGTCGCAAGCGGTTTGCCATCGGCTTCCCACAGGCGCAGGGTATTATCCCAACTCCACGACAATAGCCGCCCATCACCCAATTGCACCGCGCCATTCACACTGCTATCATGTTTCATGGTGCGGAGCATCATCCCGCCTGCGGGGTTCATGATGTCGTATTCACTGGTCGGGTCGAGTGGGAACAAATTATTGGGTGTTTTCATCACTATATCCAAAAATGTATGGATTTCATCAATTTTGGTGTAGTAGTGCATCAGCCTCCCCGCCAATTGGTGTGCGAGAGCATTTTTGTCGGTATCCAGCACATGCGCCGACATGCTGATGGCAGAACGAATGAGGCGAATCGGTTCATCTTTGCCTTGTTTCAAGAGTAATGCACAATCTCCGAGCAAGGCATTGGTATCAGTGGCACGTAATTTTTTATCCAACCAACCGTAGGTCAATAACAAGTCACGTAATTGTTTCGGTTGGTTTGCACCTATCAGATGATATGCGATATTCAGCCACGCATAAGTATCAGGCAGGTTATGTAAATCGCCATAATGCGTGATGAGGCGTTGGTGCAAGTCACATAGTTGGTCGGGTGTCCATTGGCGGATAAGATAATCACGGAACACATCATGAATCCGTATTGCTACACCCTCAAATGAGTGGAGCAATGCCGTTTTGCGATACAGCAATTGGCAAAATTGCAATGTAGCCACTTTGCTCAATCCCCAATATTTTTCCAGTGTGGTGAGCGGGATGACCGCATCTTCTGGGAATATCGCCAATTCTTTATACATCCGTTGGCGTTCTTCGGGTTGCAATTGGCGGATGCTCACATCCAGCGTGGCAGATACCGCCCGTGTCCGTTCATCCGCATTCGTATCATCAAATCCGAGTACGCCTTGTTCATGCAGTGTTTCTTGTGCCAATTGAATCGCATCCGCCAGCGATAACCCCATGTCGGTCATGTAATTGGCAATTTGCGTATTCGCCAACGCCAAGACAAGAGGATATTCACGCAATTCCCGCGCCAAATGACGCAAATCCGCATCCTGCGCTTTGACCGCATCGGGGTCAATGCCCGCACCGAGCAATTCCACCGCTTCAATCGGTTTCATTTTGTCTATAGCTTGCTTGGCAATCTTATCATCGCGGATAGCATCACTATTGCGTGTGGTGATAAGGCAGGCACTATGCTTCGTCTTGACCAAAAACGGCTTGAGATGCGCTTCATCCCACACATCATCAATCACCAGCAGGATGTATAAATCGCCGATGGCTTCTGCCAATTTCGTGCGTGCCATCTCTAATGATTCCAACGCGACACGTTCACCTGTCAGGGCATAAATCAAATCCAACACACGCCCGATGAGCGCATTTTTCAGTTCATCCCCTTTGCGATTGAGCAATTCTTCGCCCAATGTCACCCACAAAATACCATCATCAAACGCGCCCTGAATCCGAATGTCACGCGCAACCGCTTTGGCGAGTGTCGTTTTGCCATATCCACCTGCCCCTTTGAGCGCGGTGGTCATGGCGACTGCATCGTTATTATCATCCACCAACGATTGCACTGCCTGATTCAATTCGTCTGGACGACGCACGAATCGCGGTGGCAATTCCCCCACCATATTAATGAAGCGTTTCGGCTCATACTTTTCGTTCAGCGTGCGGATGAAATTCGCCCATACGCTATCCACTTCGGATGTATTGGCACGAAAATCCATCCAATTTTTGCGCGTCATCCAATTGGGGATGGTGAATTTTTTGGATTTGACTTCCTCATCTTCCCAGATTTCATCCACAATCACAGGGATGATGCGCTTGCCTAATGTGCGGGCATAATACCATTCATCCGCCACTACCGATGACTTGAGCGCAGGCATGGACATACACAAAATCACCGTTTCACATTCTCGAATCGCCTCTTGGATGCTCTGCCACCAGTCATCCGCCCCCGCTTCGATGTCATGCACATCGCGCCACAATGTGAATCCCATGCGGTCTAATTTGGCGTATAACGCTTTGGCGAAATCGCGGTTTTTGCGCGAATACGAAACGAATATTTTTCCTGATGCAATTTGGTGTGGTTGAATGATGTCCTCATGCAAATGTCCCAACAACACATCGCTCATGCAAGTCTATCCTGTCTGTTCATCCCTAATCTGATATTGAGTATAGCGTGAAACCCAAAATGAACAAGAATTGTGTTCAAACCATGTGACTGTTCAGATGTAATGCCTGATATTTTTGTGAGATTTTGCATGAATCTATTTGCGCTGTTTATCTATTATGATATAGAATAGTTATGAGATAATTGGTTTTGAGTTGATATTTATATATTTCATCAATCAATGGTATCAATCTTGAGGAGAAGAATTAAGACTTTTCTTCCCAAAAGTAATTGTGAAACCATAAAAGCCAGATTAAAATAGAATTATTAACCTAATTTTTCGGGGTTAGGGATTTACCTTCATATAATTACTATAAAGTCTCTTACTCCAAATTTATACCATATTCTATCTAAGTGTTAGCCTTTTGAATGGTAATTATTATGGGCGACCAACAAATTCCGTTAAATCAATCAATATTTGTTCTCGGTTTAAGTAGGAGAATAGTCAATTCACTATATCGAAATGGCATCAAAACACTTGAACAATTATTATCAACAACCGTATCACAGCTTAAATCCATAAATGGGCTTGGAGAAAAATCTATTTCAGATATTAATACGGCGCTCCAGCGTTTGGATAAAAATCTCTCTTTGGATATGGATATTTTCCCCAACGGTGCAAATGAAGATAAAATACTGTCTGATTCATCTATTATGAATTTACCTTTATCTAAAAGCACTATTCAGCTATTGTATCGCGGTGGAATCTATACGCAAACTGATTTAATTGGGATTTCGAGAGAGGAGTTAAGAAGAATATATGGATTTCAAAAGCATCACTTAAAAGAACTTGAAGACTTCTTAGGATTTTCGGAGAAATATTCAGAAACACCGCTTTTCATACAACCATCTATTGAACTAAATGAAGCAGTTCTTAACAATTCCATTTTAACAATTGGCTTGCCAGTGAGAGTAGCAAATGCACTCCATAGAAGCAATATAAAAACAATTCGCCAACTATTGTCAATTTCAAAAAATGATTTGTCATCTATATACGGTATCAATCAAGTATCTATTGAACAAATAAACAATACTCTAAATAATCTTTCCAACTATATTGTATTGGATAACATTGCTAATGATTCAGCTAGACAAGAAACACCCGATTTAGAGCCTGTTATAACACTAGAAACAGTAACAGAGCAAAAACTCCTTGATATACTTTTTTTAAACGTAAATGAACGCGCTCAATCTATAGTGAAATATCGATATGGGTTGGATGGGGAATTACCACATACACTTCAAGAACTAGCTGATGAACTCACTGTCACAAGAGAGCGTATACGTCAGATATGCGAAGGTGCAATTCGGTCAAGAATACGCCATAATGCCACATATTCAATCCAGATTCAGCAAATAATTGCTATTTGCAAAGAATATCTGGCAAATGCCCTTATATCAACAGAAGAAAATATTGCACTTTATCTGATGGATAAAATGTCTATAACTGACATCAATAAACTGATGAGGATTCTCGTCTTCTTAAATGATGAGGTATTCAAGGCACAAGATGAGAAATTTGGTATTAGGCTGAAGCAATCTTTAATATGTGATAAATCATTAGCTCCAGACTTTATCTGGCAATTAGTAATTATAGTACAGAATCATCTTCAAAATAGAAAATCAGTAATTTCTATCCAAGATTTGTTGGATTTTTTAGCAAAGGAGATTCCAGAATATCAAATATCATCAAGTATTATTGAAGCGATATTAATCCATTATCCCGAATTTACAAAAGATGAAGCAGGGAATTGGGGCTTAGAAAAGTGGAAAAACCATTTATATGATGATATCGTTTTGATATTACGCGAGCTAAAGAGACCTGCACATTTCACAGAAATAACTGAGATTCTCGTTAAGCGACTCGACGAAGGAGTTACTATAAATTCTCACTCTGTACATGCGCAATTAGGTCGCTATACAGATTTATTCATTCGTACCGACTCTGGCACATTCGGGCTACGGGAGCAATTCCCAGATGCTCCAATTCAACCACCTAAATATGTTGACCTTATTGAAGAAGCACTTGAAGAAGCGGGTATACCTCTTTCTATAAAAAAGATATTTGAACAAGTTAATGCCATTCGAGAGGCAAAATATTCATCAATAACTATATATTTAGCAACTCATGGAAAATTTATGAGTTATGGAAACGGTAACTATGGTCTTAGAAAATGGGGATTATCAAAAACAAAAGTTGGAGATAATTATATATTTAGATACTGCCCTATCCCATTAGCAAAAGACAACAATAATCCAATTAGCTTTTTCGAGTCAATTATTGTCGGTTATCAATATCTTAAAGATAATCCAAATTCATCTACACTTGAGTTGTACGATTATATGTTGAGATGGGCAAACAAATTTAACCGCCAAGAAAATAATGCCCAGTCTATTTTTGATGCTTGGTACATAGTAGGCTTCATAGGTTATGTCGATGTAGATAAAGATAAAAAGAAACAATTATTACTGCAAATCCCTGAAAGTGCCTCATATCGAGATATACGTATACATTGCCTGAAAAACCTATGCCAGAGACTACAAAAAATGCCTGAATTATTATCCGCACTCTACAGTCTACATTCACCAAATATCAAAGATTTACAGAGAGTCGTATTTGGCACTACAGGTGATGGTTTTGATATCCCATTACGTTTGTTTTTATTAAAATCATTTGAAGCAGTAAAGGAAAATAATGGTGTATGGTCACTCACAGCTATTGGTCATCTTATTTTATCCGAACATCCCCCTCAAGAACCTATTCAATTAAATCAGATGTTTGATAACAATTCAGATAGAGAAGAGAAAACAGATGATTGGGATAACACATTGGATATCCTGCTGATATGAAACTAGATTATGAACTGAAATTTATCGCATCCATGACAATTTATGCGAGCGCGATTCGAAAAATACGCGCACGAATTGAGCGTGCTGATGCAGGCATAGACCCATTACGGAATGTGTTGATTACTCCCCTATTTATCAATGACGAGTCAGTAGGCATGACCCGTGAGATTGTAGAGGAGCATAAAACTCGAAGTGTATTCTTTGATAGTGGTGGCTATTACGTGCAATCGGGCAAAATCAAATATCACGAGCTATACATGCCCTTACTCAAAATCTATCGCAATAACCGTTGGGCAAGTGTTTATATTCTGCCAGACCATGTGCCAACCTCTACGGATACCAATGAAACTGTAGATACAAAGGTACAAGAAACCATTCAAACCAGCGAAATGTTTTTCAGAGAAATGCCAGATGAGTTGAAGAGCCGTGCTATGCCTGTTGTTCATGGTCGTACCCAAAAACAGATAGATACTTGCTTAAAAGCATATATTCGTCTTGGTGTTCGTTACATTGGGTTTGGAAGTTTTGGCACAATGGGCAAAGATAATAGTGTCAACATCGCAACACAAAACGCAGTCGAATTAGCTAAATATGTTATCCAAGTGGCACATTCAAATAGCATTAAAGTCCATCTCTTCGGGCTTGGTGTACCTGCATTGGTTGCCATGATAAAAGGGATAGGTGCAGATTCTTTCGACTCATCTGCATGGCTAAAAGCGGCTGGGTTTGGGCAAGTCTTTTTGCCGTTTATGCGAGCCTATAATATCTCACATGGCAGTGTTATATCAGAATTACAAAAAGGTATTAGTTTAGACCAATTTACAGAGTATCAGCATCTAACAGGTCATAAATGCTACTATTGTGAATCACCTGCCTGTTTACAAGATCATAAACTCAATCGTGCTGTTCATAATCTTATTGTGATTGCAGAAACAGTCCAGATGGTTAATTCTGGTGATTATAGTCATATCCAAAAAATTTATCATAATGGCTCAAAGAAGTACCAAGAGGAGTTTGAAAAGTGGCTTCTATAAGACTTGCTATCCACATACCGCCTGACTCCAATCCAGATAATATCGCACAACTCATCAACACACTTGCAAGAGACCATAACCTCACATTTCAAACAGCAAGTGACTTGATGGAATTCTTGCAAGAAAACGGTGTAGGTTCACGCTCAGAAATCCATATTACGGCGGACGAAATGGGTGTTATCGAAAAGAAACCCAATCAAGTCAAACTATCTCCAATAGGACACACCTTATCTCGTATTAGAGAAGAAGCCCGTCCCGATTTATTTCATTATCTGATGTATACAGGTTGGTCAGAACATAAACCAACTGTTTTTCTTCAATCATGGGCATATCAGCGTATTTGTAATCAATATTGGGAAATGGGTGATGTGGATATACCCTCATTCACAAAGCGATTGGTAGAAGAAATTACCAACGAAGCAGGGAATTATTTTACAGGATTAGTAGAAGATTTCAGCGAAATATCCTTTAGCTCAAAGAGTATCAATGGCGCACACAAGTGGCTAGATAGTATAAGCCCACAGGTGTTAGAGAAATCGGGTAAAGAATATAGGCGATTCGCAAGAAGAGAATTCTGTCCACCTGAATTGCTCATTATGGCAATTGGCTACGTTTTACGCGATGACCCAGATGCAACCAATATTGACATCCTTTTAAGCAAAGATAAGCGAGATAAAATATGTCAATTATGTCTACTAGAACCGACTTCTTTAGAACGCACTCTGGATTGGACATTGCCGATTTATCCAGCCATTATCAAAACAGGCACAACAGCAGGCTATTATGGGCGATTTATACGCCTTCTTAAACGTCCTATTTTAGAGGACTTAATCCGATGAGCGACTGGCTAAAATTATTGGCAGAACTCAAGCAACGCAATCCGACAGAATACCTCACCCCAACCCAAAAGGCGGTGCATGATAAGTTATGTAATAGTCTCAATTTTCCAGAATGGATTAATTTGTATGGAAAACATGGGGTAGGTAAAACATTTGTGGCATGGTCTGTAGCACGCGCTACTGGTGGGCAACATATCCCATCGCCACTATCTCTGGAAAACCTCAAATATAGTGATAGCACCCTATTCATTGATAATGCACCCTATCAAGAATCATCTCTCAGAAAAATATTAGCCAAGTGCGATTTGCTAGGTGCAAAAGCCGTTGTCTTTATAACACGACAACCCGTTTCATTGCCAATGAAGCGGATAGAACTATATTCACCCAATCAAGAGGATATAGAAATCGTCCTCAGAACGTTTGAAAGGCTTGGCTACTATCGCCGACAA
>CALDGT010001114.1 GCA_937942935.1 uncultured Chloroflexota bacterium
TTACGATAACCCTCAAGCGCATTTCCTTTCAGACTCCAATGCCAGCTGTAATCGTCTGATAAATAATAGGTGGCATCATCAACACGCTCATAATATGTGAAATTGCCTTCTCGTGTATATATGATTCTTGCAATATGAACTTCTTTTGCACCTAACCGAGCTTTAGGTTCTTCAATACGGTTACGTACCCACATTAATATCTCGCTTCCAAGTTGATTGATGTCGCCCTCTTGTGCGCTATTAACAAGATTGAATTGAGATGGTGTTGTTAAGCGTGCAAATGTAACTGGACTAGAAGGTAAACCCGTCTTAATTTGATAAGCAATTTGATTTGCCTCATTATAAGCATCGGCGTATGCTTTGCTGGATAGCATGGTTGATTCTAAAGCCCATGATAATAATTGTTCTCCAATTTCAATTGTGCCAGAGCAAAATGGGGATAACCAATAAACCTTAAACGCCAATTCTATTCGCGCCCTCACAGCATCGGAGATTGATAACATTATTTTTCCTCATCAATTCCTAAAAGCGATTCGGCAGATTGAATTAACAGATAGGCATTGGTTTGTAATGCATCAGCCAGAACCATAATCACACGCAAGGATGGTGACTTAATACCTCGTTCAAGTTGACTGACATAAGTCCTATGTAACCCAGACTTAAATGCTAAATCTTCTTGAGAGAATTCTAATTCTTGTCTTCTTAGACGAATAGCTAATCCAAAAGTCTTATCAATTTTGTTCATAAACAATTCCAAAACTAAAAATAATAAGAAATTGTGGTTGATTTGTAGACGATAAATCTACAGACTATCGTCTACAAATTGTGTTTTAGGGTTATGCATTCAGCCGTTTGAGCCATGCCTGATAAATTTCTTCAAATGTGGTATCTATATCTTTTGTGATGTCCCAATTGGGATAATGCGCCCGCATTTTGGATAAATCGGAGATATAGCAAATGTGGTCGCCTTCCCGATTTTTCTCCAGATATTCGTAATTCATCTTTTTGCCACTGAGCGCCGCAATTTTCTCAAATGCCTCTAAAATAGACACGCTATTATTCCGTCCGCCACCCAAGTTATACACTTCACCCATGCGTGGATTCGCATAAAATTCTTCGATGAAACGCGCCACATCAAATGAGTGGATATTATCGCGTACTTGCTTGCCCTTATACCCAAAAATTTTGTATGTGCCACCCGTCACATTCACTTTGATGAGGTAGCTCAAAAAGCCGTGTAATTCCACACCCGAATGATTCGGTCCCGTCAAGCACCCACCGCGCAGGCAACAGCTTTTTAAGCCAAAGTAGCGCCCATATTCTTGTACCATCACATCACCCGCCACTTTGGACGCGCCAAAAATGGAGTGCTTCGATTGGTCAATGCGGAAATTTTCTTTGATGCCATTATAATATTCAGGGTCGCCATAATCCCAACGGGTTTCGTGTTCGACCAAGTTCAATTCATTGGGCGCATCGCCATAGACTTTGTTGGTAGACATGTGAACGAACACTTTATCGGGGGCGAATCGGCGGGTGGCTTCGAGCATATTGAGTGTGCCGACGGCGTTCACATCAAAATCATCGAATGGACGGCTGGCGGCGAGGTCATGACTCGGTTGGGCGGCGGCGTGGACGATGAGGTCGGGTTGAATTTGCTGGATGGCTTGCATCACCCCGTCTCGATTGCGAATATCCAATTCGTGATGGATAAAATGCTTGGATGTGGCTTCGAGCCGTTTCTGATTCCAACGGGTATCGCCGTTCGGACCAAAAAAATCGGCACGCATGTTGTTATCTATCCCGTGAACTTCCCAGCCGAGCGCATCAAAATGCACCACAACCTCAGACCCAATGAGTCCGCTAGAGCCTGTGACAAGAATTTTTTTAGACATGATATTCCTCTATATGAGTTGCCCAATACTATGGGCATTTTTTCACAAACGGATTTTCATCATACCCCAATTTGGGGTGTTGTAACAGGTGTGAACAGTCATGGTTTCTGCATCATGAATATCCTTTATGTTATAATGAGGATGAACAAGATTGTTAAGGAGTTAGTCCGATGTATATTCACCGTATTATCCTGCGCGATGTGCATAATTTTGATAAACTAGACATCACCTTATACGATGACCTATGGCAAAAGCCCCTTAATT
>CALDGT010001115.1 GCA_937942935.1 uncultured Chloroflexota bacterium
AAGAGTACGTCACTTATCTTGGAGGGGGATATGACTTTAGCGTTACTCTATACAATCATCATAACTCCCTATAGAATAAGCGCATAGTGACAAATATCACAAATATGTAATAAGCATCACCACGCCTGAAGGCGGATAGCTCTTTTTAGCCATCTATGCTTAACAGTCTCAGCCAGCAATAGCTGACTCCGTTATGGGTGAATACATAGGCACTTCGGGGTGCTTCACCAGCTCCGAACTCTGCGGTGAATGATTAAACAGGTCGAAATGGGTGTCAGCCAGTGTCGTTCACATATAAAACCATCCAATAACATTGACGCGGTGAACTTAACCCGTGAAAACGGAGACCAAAAGGTAGCTTTTGATGCAACGAGTGTTTGTACTGGATAAAAACAAAAATCCATTGATGCCGTGTAATCCCGCACGAGCGAGGCAATTACTCAAGTTGGGGAAAGCGACGGTCTATCGCCGTTATCCGTTTACGATTATCCTAAAAGACCGTGAAGGTGGGGATACACAACCCATTCAGGTCAAGCTAGACCCCGGTAGTAAAACGACAGGCATTACCATAGTTGCAGATTTTAAGCGTGGGTTGTATTGTATATGGGCGGGTGAATTAACCCATCGTGGTCATCAAATCAAAGATGCTTTATTGAGCCGTAGACAGTTGCGACGAGGACGCAGAACACGCAAATTGCGTTATCGTCAAGCACGATTTGATAATCGCAACCGTCCAAAAGGGTGGCTTGCGCCGTCCCTCATGAGTCGTGTTCATAACGTTCAGACATGGGTAACACGATTGATGTTCTACACACCTGTCACATACTTGGCGATGGAATGGGTCAAATTTGATACCCAAGCGATGATTAACCCTGAGATACACGATGTTGAATATCAGCAAGGCGAGTTGTGGGGTTATGAAGTTCGGGAATATCTGCTCGAAAAGTTCGGACGGAAATGTGTTTATTGTGGTGCAAAAGATGTTCCGCTTGAAATTGAACACATCATTCCCAAGTCACGCGGTGGCAGTAATCGCGTGAGCAATCTCACCTTAGCTTGTCAATCGTGCAATCAGAAAAAAGGCAACCAAACCGCAGACGAATTTGGTCATCCGCATGTGCAGAAATTAGCGCAGATGCCCCTCAAAGACGCATCTGCTATCAATGCCACACGTTGGAAGTTGTATGAAACACTACAACATTTTTGTTTACCCATTGAACTTGGCACAGGTAGTCGTACAAAATACAATCGTGCAGTACAGAGTTACCCCAAAACCCATTGGCTGGATGCGGTCTGTGTTGGTGAAAGTGGTCAATCGGTATATGTGAGCCACAACCATCAACCATTGATTATCAAAGCAGTTGGCAGAGGAAATAGGCAAATGACTAAACCCGATAAATATGGATTCCCACGCGCCACACGCCAACGCAAAAAAGTGTATTTCGGATTTCAGACGGGTGACATGGCTAAGGCAATTGTCACAACGGGTAAAAAAATGGGGGTTTATGTCGGTAAAGTCTCAGTTCGTGCGAGGGGAATTTTCAACATAACCACCTCGATAGAAACCATAGATGGCATCCATCATCGTTTTTTCAAAAGTATTCATAAATCGGACGGCTATAGTTACATGAAAGGAGAGCAGGTACTCCTCGCTCACCTAAAGACGAGATAGAGTATCCGCACCCAAAATTTCGATGAGCGCACCTGTAGGCAAATATTTTGAAGAATATGTGGTCGGCGAAAGCATGACCACACGCGGGCGTACTATCACAGAAGCCGATATTGTGCAATTCGGCTCACTCACAGGCGATTTTAATCCCATGCACTTTGATGCAGAATATATGAATCAACACATGCTAGGCAAACGGGTCGCGCATGGCATGTTAACACTCAGTTATGCCGTTGGGCAAGCCTACCAACTCGGATTTTTAGAACGCACCGT
>CALDGT010001116.1 GCA_937942935.1 uncultured Chloroflexota bacterium
CATCCAATCGAAATGTACCTTGCCCAATGAATTGACATCCATATCTGGGGCAGGATTCATAAAATCAATCGCATAGGGGATGCCATCCCGAATTGCAAATTCACATGTATTCATGTCATAACCAAAGGCACGACAGATGAGAAGGGTATCATTCAGTAAGCGGTCATACATGGCATCAGAAAAATCGTGTTCTGGGGCATAAAAACGCGCATGTGGGTCATATTTCATCACACGAACATCATTTTGTGCCAAGCACATACAACGGGCATAATTTTCCCATTTGATGAATTCTTGGATAATCATGGTCAATAAACCACTGGTATTATAACGGTAAATCAGCTCATCCATCGAATGACACACATATACATCGCGCCACCCTCCGCCATGTGCATCTTTGAGGACGACAGGGAAGCCACCGACCATATCCACCAATCCACCCCAATCCATCGGATATTTGAGGTTACGCAGGCTTTCGTTATGGACAATTCCGGGGACATAATCACGATTTGGCAGGACAACTGTTTTTGGAGAGGCGATTCCTAATTTTGTGATGAGCGACGCCCCAAAAAATTTATCGTCTGCTGTCCACATGAACGGGTCATTGACCACTTTTACCCCTTGTAGGGCGGCATTTTTGAGGAAAGAGCGATAGTAAGGGACTTCGTGCGAAATGCGGTCAATAATCACACGATAATCTACTGCTTCATTCATCGTTGTGCCACCAACTTTGACATATTCGGCTATAACACCCGTGTCGTCTGTACGCCGATTCACTTCCTCAATAAATGCGGGTGGAAAAGACCATTCACGCCCCACAAATAAGCCAATTTTAATCGGTTCATTTTTCTTCGTAGCCATATTCTCATCTCCTCATCAATCAATCATGACCATTCAAATAGGTGTGCATCATCTTATCCCAATATTGCCAATCATGAGACCATCCGTCCCATTCGCGCAACGCATTGCCAATCCCTTTGCTCCATAATACTGCCGACATATTGCGGGCGTGTTGCATGAGTCGGTCATCTTTGCCTGTCGCCATGATGATGTCTACATGGCGTAGGGCATTGAGGCGTTCAATTTGCCATTCATTTTGAATAAATTGCATCGGGTTATAGGCATATACCATGTCATCTCCATAACCATCGGTGAATGTGCGAATATCATACAGTCCACTAAATGCCAAAATGCGGTCTACTTTTTCTGCAAACTTGAGACCAAATGACATCGCATGAAATCCGCCAAAACTTGCCCCCATTGTCATCAAAAAGGGATTACTATTTTTTTGGAGCGATAATGGGATGACTTCGTGCAACACATACATAAAATATTGATGATGTCGCCACGCCCGCGCACCCGGATGGGCGCTGTAGTTATACCAACTCTCGCTATCGACACTATCCACACAATATAATTGCAACCAACCTTGGTCGATATGGTGACGGAGCGAGTTCATCATGCCCCTATCTTCCCATTCATAAAATTTGCCCTTAGATGTGGGGAATACGATAACACGCGCCCCCGCATGACCAAAAACGAGCAATTCCATATCGCGGTTCAGTGATGGGCTATACCAACGATGATATTCTCTGTTCATCAATCATCCTCCTCGTGGATGTGGGTTGTTAGATCACTTTAACTCGTGTATTTGCCCATGTTTGGGCAGTGAGAACGGCTTCTTTTGCGTTTATAATCCCCGCACCCTGAATATCATGGGCGACATGCGGTAATTTTGTCGCGGTATTCATCAGAATTTGCCGTATATCTTGTGGTGATAAATTTGGATTTGCTTGGAGCATTTGCGCGATGATGGCGCTCACAATGGGCGTAGAGACCGATGTCCCATCCACATGCTGATGATGGGCATCAATAATTTTATGATGATAAATGCGTCCTTGTAGGGTATTGACCAATTCATCATCTATATGATGGATGATGTCGGCATTAAATCCCAAATCGGCGTATCCCTTTTCTAAAATATCTTTCAGTTCATGCTTGGCATGGATGTGAAGCATTTGCGATAGCCACCCGATTTCGCGCTCTTGTTTGCTATTGGGCAAAATCGGAGAGGCGACCCACTCCGCTAAACCCAAAATTTCGGGTTTATGGGTGCCGTCGTATGCTGTACCATGACTATGCCGATACAATTTCCAGTGATTGCGGTCTAACTGATTTTGGTCATCATACCCACCAACTGTAATCGCATGAGGTGATGAAGCAGGTGGCACAATCCCCCGTTTGCCACTATTCCCCGCCGCAATCACGACTGTGATTCCCGCATCATATAATTTTTTGACGATGATATGTAAAGGATGATTGGGGTCATGATTTTCAAAATCGCCACCCACAGAGACATTGACCACACGCACATCAAAGCGTCTGCGTGAGTCATATATCCAACGCAACCCGCGCAAAATATCATTTTCTTTAATCTGATAGGTGGGGGTACTCACTTTTACAAATAGCAGGTTACTCTCAGATGCAATGCCTTTGAACACCCCGCCCGATACATGACCATCCCCTGCGGCGATAACACTGGTCATTTGACCGTGCCAACTGAGGTCGCTCACTTCCATCACATGCGGTTGTTCTAATACCCGACTGGTGCTGGCATCTGCATGGCAAATGACCCGATTAGCGACATCGGGGTGCATTGAAAATCCGGAATCTATGAAGGCGATGGTTACACCACGCCCTGTAAAATCGGGATGCACCCCAACACGCTCTGGGGTAGGGAGTAAGCCCATTTTTTCGTGAGTATAATGCGGATAGTTCGATACAAATTTGATGTGTTTCACCGATGATATACCTTTAATATGCTTTGATAAGCCCGTTAACCTTGTTGACCTGTCCGTGTGACACCCATTGGCACACCTGTTGCACTATATTCTTCTGCCAAGCGTTTGTAATAGTCATTGAGCAATTCCGATACACGCTCATATTTTTTGCTGGCGATGATTAGTCCTGCATGATAGGGTTTATGTTGTCTCCAAACGACTTCTGATGCAGAGAATCCATCCATATTTGGATGTTCATCACGCGCAAGGGTCATCAACAAACCCGCGTGTAAATTTTGGGGTTTGGGCAAGTCATATTTTTCGCCTAATAATGTGGCGACTTCAATGCGCCCCCATTCTGCCCATAAATTGATGCCACGCCCCGCTTCTATCATATCGGCAATATTTGCCCCACCGACACGGGCGGCGATTTCTAGAAAATTGAAATTTCCACCATCGTTAGATTTAATAAATTCGGCATGTGTTACCCCACTATGAAAACCGAGTGCTTTAACCACTTGGCTATTCATTTGTTGGATAGCTTTATAATCGTCATCAGACGATTGAAGTGTTCGCGTCATGAATACCCCACCGCCATGATACGTTTGCATGGGTGGTGCGCCATATTTTTGGATGCTCACAAACAAAATTTTGCCCTCAAACACAATGCTATCGGCATGATACACATCACCCGGTATGAATTGTTCGAGTAGATAATAAGATTGTTTGTCGCCCAATTCATCTAATGCTCGCCAAACACTTTCGGCATCTGTCATTTTGCGAATGCCCATCGCACCCGCTTCCATACGGGGTTTGAGTACCCACGGGGCAGGGGTATTTTCCATAAACTGGCGCAACTCATCATAATTCAAAACACCCAAAAATGGCGGAACAGAGATTCCTGCTTCGTGTGTGACTTGGCGCATGGCTAATTTATCTCTGAAGGGGCGTACTTGGCTGATGGTCATGCCCGACAGCCGAAGATGCTCACGCAAAACTGCCGCCAATTCGACTTCAAATTCATCTAATGGGACGATATGATGAATTTTGCGCCCTCTGCATAAATAACTCACGCTATGAATAACATCCTGATACCGTCTGAGGTCGTGCAATACAAAATATTCGTCTATGGATTGATGGGGCCACGGTTGATGGCGATTTTCTTCATCGGTGATGAGGATAACATTCATCCCCGCCGATTTGACCGCTTCTATCATGCGCTCGCCTTTGAAGGCACTAGATAAAAACAAGATGGTGTGGGCGTTTGAATTTCCCATAAGATGAGTCCCTTGTTAAATGTGGACGATACGTTAAGTGTACATAAAGAAAAATCTCTGATGCACAAGAGATTTATTAAATTATAACAAGGGAATCTACTTGCCACAAATTAATTTATGGGGAATGTTGTGGGGATATAAAAATATAAGGGCGCAACAGATAATTTGCGCCCCAAAGTAATTTGATATGAATGAATACCTTTAGTTGTTAAAGGATTATTCTTTTTTGTCTTTTTCTTCGGTTGTGGCGGGTGCTGGTTTTCCGTCATTCAATCCTTTGCGGAAATTGGCGACTGCACTGCCCAATTCTCCGCCGATTTTCCCAATGCGCCCAACACCAAACAATACCATTACAATTACCAAAATGAGCAGTAGTTCTGGAATTCCTGTTGGCATAATCATCAAGCCCTTTCTTACCAATTCGAGTTATTTCTATTTTAACACACAATTCAGGGGTGTGTATTGGATATTCGTCACTAGACTGTAAAATTTTTGCATCTAAAAAGTTACATTTGTTAAACACCTGTGGGCTTAAATTTGGGCGTTATTTGACGTAAAATATAAATAATTGCCGTGTGGCGGCTATATTTTGCTGGTCTGCCATTTCAAATAGATGATTCTGAGGGTGTAATGGAACTTTTTGGTGTTGGTGGTGTCGAATTTTTGCTCATTATTGTCATTGCGATGGTGGTTGCGGGACCCAAGCGGGTGGTGCAGTGGGCATATTACATTGGCAAATTTTTTGCCCGTGTTCGCAAAATTTGGGGCGAGATGATGACCGTCATCCAAAAAGAAATCAATGCGGCAGGTGTAGATATTGAATTGCCAAAAACCCCGCCGACCCGCCAAAGCATTAGCCAAACGACTCGTGATTTACTCAAGCCATATACCAAAGAATTAGATGACGCCCAAAAAGATATTGAACGTAGCCTAGAAAATGTTCAACGCGAGATGTCTATTAAACAAAATGTGATGTTGAGCAGTCAGGTGAAACCAAAACCTACTGAACCATCGCAAAATGGCGATACTCCCTCTGCCACCGAATCACCGACCACATTCGGCACATGGTCAATGCCAAATTCTGCCGAAGAAATCCCACCAAGTGAGCCGAAATAGGTTATTTATAGCGAATTTCTATCCATGCTTCGCCCGATTGCGCGTGTGAGCCTAATTTCACCGCGCCCCAATCATAGGCTTGGGGTTTGATACCCAATTGATTCAGTTGTGTTTTAAGTTGTTTTCCATCCAAACCGATAGTAATCAGTTTGAGTTTTCCATCCTGAAATTGAATGGTCAAAAATGAAAATGTTTTCTGGTCAATATGCCCTTGCGCTGACGGGTCATCCGGATTACCTAGCTTAAATCCTAATTTGATATAGTCGTTAGGTAGCATGTTGGGGATAATGACCCGATTGCCAAATTCTGAGAGGGTAAATTTTCCATTTTCGGGGTTAATTTTCATTGTGACTTCTCTTTAATCGGTTGTTGATAATATTGAATTTCTATCCACATCGTGCCTGTTTCGCGGAGTTCGTCAATATTGACCTCACCCCAAGCATACCCTTGTGCATCTATTCCCATCTGTTCCAAATAACGATAGGCTTGTTCAAGGTACATCTCATAACCGCCATGCGAGACAACGGGTATAAAAATCGCGTTCAGTTTGCCGTTATCAAATTGTACGGTGATAGGCGGGAGTGTTTTTTGGCGAATTTGACCTGATGTGGTGGGGTGGTCTGGTTTGTTGAGGCGGAATCCAAGCCCCATATATCGTGCTGATGGCATGTTGGGAGTGATGATTTTATTCCCCACTTCGGTGAGGGTGATATGCCCGTTCTTGGGGTTAATTTTCATAGATTACCATCCAGTAAGGGCGCAACATATTGCGCCCTTACAACCCTATCTAGTCATTAATTATAACGCCCACCCGGACGCGGACGGCGGTCTAGGGGATGTGGTTTGCCACCTTCCACCAAAACGCGCTTCGCTTTTTGCACATCCGATTCGTGTTTGAGCAACACGGTGAGGGTGGTTTCGAGCGTCTTTTTATCGATCGCATCGGCATTAATCATCACTAATGCCTTCGCCCAATCAATCGTCTCGGATACACTCGGATTTTTCTTCAAATCGAGTTCACGCAAACCTTGAACAATTTCCACCGCTTGGCGTGCCAATTTTTCGCTGAGGGCAGGGACGCGCATCCGCACGATATTCAGTTCTGAATCGTAATTGGGGTAATCTACGAACAGATATAAGCAACGGCGTTTGAGCGCCTCTGAGAGTTCACGGGTGTTATTGCTGGTGAGCAACACATCGGGTTGATTTTTGGCTTTAATCGTGCCTAATTCTGGGATGGAAACTTGAAAATCGCTGAGGATTTCGAGCAAAAAGGCTTCAAATTCGGCATCGGCGCGGTCAATTTCGTCAATGAGCAAGACCACCGGTTCATCGGCGGTGATGGCTTCGAGCAACGGACGGGCTAACAAAAAGCGTTCAGAGAAAAACACATTATCTTCTTGGGCGAGTTTGTCGGCGGCTTCGGTCAGTGTGCCTGTCTCAGATAGAATTTGGCTCAATTTGTCACGGAGCAATTGTGTATAGAGCATTTGCTTGGCATATTCCCATTCATACAGGGCTTTGCCTTCGTCTAAACCTTCATAACATTGCAGACGGATGAGACGCTTGCCACTTGCACCTGCCCATGCTTTGGCGAGTTCTGTTTTGCCAACCCCTGCGGGACCTTCTGCGAGGAGGGGTTTGCCCAATTTATTGGCTAAAAACATCACCGTGGATATTTCGTCTGTAGAGATATATTGCTGTGTTGCGAGTGCTTGTGTTACTTGTTCAATAGATTTCACAGTAAGACCTCTTTTTCTATCACTCTGCTAATTCATCTATCTGCTCATCAGTCATCCCAAACCGACGACGACGTTTGCTATATTCCCACAAGGCTTTTAGCAATTCATCACGGTCAAAATCGGGCCAAAAGACAGGCGTGCTATAATATTCGGCATACGACCCCTGCCATATTAAGAAATTGCTCAGGCGAAATTCTCCCCCTGTGCGAATGACCAAATCGGGGTCGGGTTGGTTGGCTGTATATAGATAATGGCTCACCAAATCTTCGGTGATGTCTTCTGGTGCGATACCATCTGCTACAATCCGCCGAATTGCCCTAACAATTTCATCACGCCCGCCATAATTGAATGCAACATTGAGGATGAGACGGGTATTATTTTTAGTATACTCGCAGGCTTGTAAAATTTTTCTTTGTAATTTGGGGTCTACCCCATCCATTTTGCCAATATGACGAACTTGCACCCCGTTTTTATGCAATCTTTTGACTTCTTGGTCAAGTACCATATTGAGGATAGACATTAACACCCCAACCTCAGAGGCGGGGCGTTCCCAATTTTCAGTAGAGAAGGCATAAATGGTCAAAATTTCGACACCAAATTCAACACATGCCTCCAAAATACGGCGCAGATTTTCTTTGCCTTGCCTGTGACCTTCTGTGCGTGGCAATCCGCGTGCTTTTGCCCAGCGTCCGTTGCCATCCATGATGATGGCAACATGTTTTGGCACGACAGGAGGCAAATCCACAGTAGAAACTGTTTGTGTTTGTGGGGCATGGAAGATATTCATGGTGTGTGCCTTTCCAATAAGGTGTGTGTGCGATGGCGCTTAAACTGCCATCATTTCGGTTTCTTTGTGTTTGCCAAATTCTTCGATTTTGGCGATATACTCATCTGTCAATTTTTGAATTTCGGTCTCGCCCCGTTTGCGGTCATCTTCAGAAATGAGTTTTTCTTTTTCATATTCTTCAATATCTTGGTTGGCAGAACGGCGGATATTGCGAATGGAAACCCGCGCATCTTCAATCCGTTTGTGCAACACCTTCACCAATTCCATACGGCGCTCACGGGTGAGGGGAGGCATCACCAACCGAATCGAATTACCATCGGTGCTAGGGTTAATGCCCAAGTCTGAATTGCGGATGGCTTTTTCGATGTCTTTAATCGCACCTGTGTCGAATGGGCGGATGAGGATTTGTAAGGCTTCTGGGGTTGAAATATTTGCCAATTGGCGTAATTCGGTATCTTGCCCATAATACGAGACCATCAAACGGTCTACGAGTGCTGTGCTTGCGCGATTGCTTCGCATACCGTGTAAGTCTTCTTCATAGACACTGAGTGTTGATTTCATTTTCGCTTTTGTTTCGTTAATGATGTCGTTAATCATGGTGTTCACCTTAAAAATTTTATCAGAATAGATACACACAATTTGATGTGATTGCTCACTATTATAGCGATTTCCAGCCTTGCCAATCACGCGCTTGCCATGCGTTATAAAGCGCCACAGAACCGACTGTCGCCACATTCAAACTGCCCACATTTCCGCGCATGGGCAATGTGAGTAAAATATCGCATGTCTCTTTGACGAGTCGGCGCATTCCTTCCCCCTCACTGCCCAACACAACCCCCAACCCCATATTCAAATTTGTTTTGTTGACAGGGAGCAATCCCTCGCCAACCTCAAACCCAACCATCCAAATATCTTCTTTTTTGAGGTCTTTCATAGTATTGACCAAATTGGTCACTTGCGAAACCAGCAGATGTTCCACCGCGCCCGATGAGGCGCTCACCACCGCAGGCGTAACAGCAACGGCGCGTCTATCTTGCATGATAATCCCATGTACACCCACCGCATCCGCGACACGGAGCAAACTGCCCACATTTTGCGGGTCTTTGAGCAAATCGAGCAACAATAAAAAGGGTTTTTCGTTGCGCTTGCGTGCCACATCCAAAATGCTTTCAATGGAGGCGTAATGATACCCTTGTGCGCGTAAAATGGTGCTTTGATGATTTGCCCCCCCAGACAAATCATCTAAAATATGCTTGGGAACACGCTTGATGGGCAAATTCCGCACATTGGCAATATGAATAATCTCGCCGATAGACCCTTTTTCTTCGGCTTTTTCTGCGAGTAATAATTGTTCAAATTGGCGACGATTGGCGCGGAGGGCTTCT
>CALDGT010001117.1 GCA_937942935.1 uncultured Chloroflexota bacterium
GCGCGTTGGGTATAATCGCCTCGAATGGCGAGTTGGGCGATATAAGTTAAGCGGGCAATTGGCTTAGTCAGCCAGCGTGTCACGAATCGCCCAATAATCAACCCCAAAACAGCCATCACAATCGCGGCGACCAAACTCACATCGCGTACATCATTAACGGCTTGGAGTAATTCATCTTCTTCAATCTCGGCTAAAAGTCCTGTGCCGAGCGCATTAATCCATGTATAAGCACCAACAACATTTTCACTACGATAATTGGTATAAAATCCCCCCCCAGTGCGCCCCCAAAGCGCCTCACGGATACCCTTACTGGCAGAGCTAACTGTGGGGTCGTACTCTATAAATCGGGTTGGGGTGATGATATTTGAACGTTCCAAACTCACTAGATAAGTCTCACCTGTTTCGCCTAACCCCTCAGATGGCGCAAGCAAGCCTGCCAATGTATCGAAATTCAAACGCCCCGCCAAAACCCCAATGATGATATTCTCATCTTCGTTTTGTGGGTTAGCCATCGTGATAGGCGTAGTGATGACAATTTCGACCTGATTGGTCTCTGGGTTCAAATATGCTGTCTGGATGAATGGTTCTAAACTACTTGGCGCAAAATAAGGCAAGTTATTCACTTGCTTGCCTTCATTCTCTGGGTTAGTAGAAACTTTTATCTCAACAGCGCGTTGTGTTGTCTCTGCATCATCACTGATGGTTGCATTTGAATCGCCAATTGGGTAAATAAAAAATTCGCTAAATGAATCTTGTGCGCTCAATTGATCTTGTAATAACCCGCGCACCAATGTTGCCGTTCTGGGATTTAGCAATCGGGAGCTAACTGTGTTCTGGATATTTCGCAATTGGTCAGTTGGTAGTGCCAAAACAGAAGATAGACGCAGTTGGCTGGTTTCGAGCCATCTTTGTACTTCTGCGGTGCGTGCTTGTGCGATAAACTTCATTTGACTTAAGGCTTGGTCGCGTGCTTGTTGACCAAATAAGCCCAACGCCACCGAAATCACGACTAAAACAGGGATAACAGCCAAAGCCAATGAATAAATATTCAAGGCAGTACCAATGCTAATGCGTATTGGTTGTTCAGATTGTTGTGGGATGTTTGTTGTTGCCTCTACCGACATACCCGCCACTCCTAGAGTTATATGGTTGTGCTTTATTTTAACATCATTCGCAAAAATCGGTTAAGAAATAACCGATTTATCACGAAAAAATGACACAAATGCGATAACAATCTTGTTATGCTTTTGATATTGTTATGAGGGCATAATTTTTATACCCTCATCATCATAAATATGCAAAGATTAGGGTTCTGGTGTGACCTCAATTAAATCGCCTGTAGTGCGGTCTATCCCCGTCTCAATTTCACCAAATGCTACCATATAGGCAACTTCGGTCATCATATCATAATATTCAAATGTAATATCGGCATCATGCTCTGGCGCAAATGAAATGCCATCATTTTCGAGGCTCAAGATATAATTACCGCCCCCGGGAAATGAATCCATATCGCCATCGAGCAAAGCCGCAACCATATCATAAACACCCACATTCACTCGTTTGAGCATACTCGTAATTAAGCGGTCAGAACCTTCGATTTTGCCTCCTTCAAAGGTCGTATAGTATTCATCGAGGTCTACCCCAATGACATATACACCTTGTGCGGCGGCATGTTTAATACCTTCGCTACCCGTTAATCCAGCCGCCCCAAAAATGACATCTGCGCCCGCTTCGATAAATTCATCGGCAATATCTTGCCCTTCCTCAATATTTGCGAAACTGCTGGCATATTTGGTTAAAATTGTGACCTCTTTTTCGGTCTCTGCCATTGCCAGCAATGCCCCTTGTTCAAAACCATTGCGGAAGCGTTTAATCACGGGGATTTCTGGACCAAAGATGCCACCAATAACATTGCTTTCTGTCACCAAAACAGACAAATACCCCGCCAAAAAGCCAGCTTCATCATCTTTGAATTGAACACCAACATAATTAGGAGTTCCATCAACCACATTATGGTCTACCCCTATAAAATATTTATCAGGATATTCTGCCGCCACCTGCGCCGTTACTTCTGCCAATTGAAAACCCACCGCAAGGACAATATCAAATCCTTCGGCACAGGCTTGTAAATTCGGATACCAATCTTCGCCTTCTAAATCGGGGTCAGATGGAATATAAATTACTTCTTCGCCCAATGTCAGGTCATAATCATCGGCAATCGCCATTAACCCTTCCCATGAATTTTGATTAAACCCGCCATCATCTACAAAATCAATATTCAAGACCATGCACACCCGTCGCAAATCGGTTTCCTCATCTTGTGCCAGACTAACCGACACAACCATCATTAACATAGCTAATATTGCCAGCAAACTTTTGCGTATCATGTGTTATGCTCCTTTTGATAATGTTCTTAGGAATGGCAAAATCACTTTGCCCTTATGAGTAGAACGCAAAATAATCAAAATTACAAATTTATTTTCTGATAAAAAATAAAAAGGACGGTGAATTACCGTCCTCTGCTAGGTTTATTTCGTTAAGTATGGGCGTAGATATTGCCCTGTGTGACTATGTTCAATCTGGATTATATCTTCTGGTGTCCCTTCGCCAATAATTAGCCCTCCTCCATCACCGCCTTCGGGACCCAAATCTATAATATGGTCTGCAACTTTGATGATATCGAGATTATGCTCAATCACCACAATCGTATTTCCTTGGTCAGCGAGGGCTTGAATCACATCAATCAGGCGCTTCACATCTACCGCATGAAGCCCCGTAGATGGCTCATCTAAGATATACAAAGTTTGACCAGTCGCTCGTTTAGAAAGTTCTCTGCTCAATTTGACCCGTTGCGCTTCGCCACCACTCAATGTTGTGGCGGGTTGTCCAATACGAATATACCCAAGTCCAACCGCCTCTAGTGTCTCTAACTTAGATGCAATCGCAGAAAAATTTTCAAAGAATGGTAATCCCTCGCTCACGGTCATGCTCAATACTTCGGCAATACTTTTGCCTTTATAGTGAACTTGCAAGGTCTCACGATTATACCGTGTGCCTTTGCACACCTCGCAATCAATATAAATATCGGGCAAAAATTGCATCTCAATCTTAATTTGTCCCTGTCCCTGACAATTTTCGCAACGCCCACCCTTTACATTAAAGCTAAAGCGTCCGGGACCATACCCACGAATTTTGCTCTCTGGCAATTCAGCAAATAAATTGCGGATGTTATCGAACATCTTGGTATAAGTGGCAGGATTGCTACGCGGTGTCCGCCCGATGGGGCTTTGGTCAATATTGATAATTTTATCAATATGCTCAATCCCTTCAATATTCTCATGCAAACCCGGGCGCTCACGGCTACCATTCATCACTTGTGACAATTTTTTATATAAAATATCAACAACTAATGTACTCTTGCCACTCCCGCTAACACCTGTTACACAGGTCAATTTGCCGAGTGGGAATTGCACATCTAAATTGCGTAGATTATTTTCTTTTGCCCCTTTAACCGTGATAAATTTGCCATTCCCACCCCGTCTTTTTTCTGGGAGTGGAATAAAAAATCGTCCAGACAAATAATTTCCGGTGGGGCTATCATGATTTTGCATGACTTCTTCGGGCGTGCCTTGTGCGACAATATGCCCACCATATTCGCCCGCACCCGGACCCAAATCCAGCAACCAATCGGCACAGCGCATGGTTTCTTCATCATGTTCCACAACCAAAACCGTATTGCCTAAGTCGCGCAAGCCAATAAGGGTACTAATCAGGCGAGCGTTATCACGCTGATGCAACCCAATAGACGGCTCATCTAACACATACAAAACCCCTGTCAATCGGCTACCGATTTGTGTAGCAAGCCGAATCCGTTGCGCCTCGCCACCGCTTAGTGTGCCAGCAGACCGTCCTAATGACAAATAACCAAGCCCAACATCATTCAAAAAGCGCACACGCTCGGCAATTTCTTTGAGGATTTGATGCCCAATTTGCATCGCTTTTGTATCTAATAACGACGCATGACCATTATCGCCCCGCAAACTGCTCACCCATCCGACCAATTCTGCCACAGGGAACGCCGTCACATCATGAATCCGCTTATCGGCAATCGTCACTGCTAAGGCTTCTGGGCGCAAGCGATGCCCATTACACACCGCACACGGCGTTTGTGTCATGTATTGTTGCAAATATTCGCGCATTTCATCTGAAGTCGTCTCACGGTAGCGCCGATTTAGATTTGGGATAACTCCCTCAAAATTAGCTTGATGAATCCGTGTATCACCATACCGATTGTTATAAGTGACAGGAATTTTCTTTCCGCCTGTACCATAGAGCAAAATATTTTGCTTTTCACGTTCAATTGCGTGCCATGGCATATCTATCGGGATGTTATAATAAGCGCAAACCGATTTTACGATTGTCGTTGTCCAGCCATCATCATCCCAATTCCAACCACTGGCTTGAATCGCACCTTCAGAAATACTCAATTCCTGATTTGGAACAACACTTAATGGGTCAAATTCGAGCTTAAACCCTAGCCCCTGACATTCTGGACACGCCCCGCGTGGTGTATTAAAACTAAAGCTACTCGGTTCAATTTCGGGGATGCTCCCGTGACCGTTGACACACGCCAATAATTCGCTGAATAAAATATCTTGTGGGGTGTCGGTGGTCACATCATTGATGATGACAATCCCCTCACCCAATTTGAGCGCCGTTTCGATTGAATCGGTGAGGCGTGTAGTGGCGCTCTTGGCATCATCTGATGTTTTATCTTCATAATGCCGAATCACCAAACGGTCTATCACCACCTCAACATTGTGGATGACATAACGGTCTAGGGTGATATTATCTGCCAAATCGCGCACTTCGCCATCGGCACGAATCCGTGTAAACCCGCCCTGCCGTAATTCATCAAGTGCCTTCTGATGATTCCCTTTTTTATTTTTGATAACCGGTGCAAGGATTTGAATCCGTGTACCATCCGCCATTTTCTGCACATCTTCGACAATTTGTTGGGCGCTTTGTGCTTTTACTTCTTCGCCACAAACCGGGCAATGTGGAATACCCACCCGCGCATACAACAGCCGCAAATAATCATAAATTTCGGTGACAGTCCCTACCGTTGAACGTGGATTCTGGCTCACACCCTTTTGGTCAATTGAAACGGCAGGGCTTAACCCTTCAATTTGGTCTACATCGGGTTTTTCCATTTGACCCAAAAATTGACGGGCATACGCGCTTAGGCTTTCGACATAGCGCCGTTGACCTTCTGCGAAAATGGTATCGAATGCTAATGATGATTTTCCAGAACCAGATAGCCCACTGATGACAACTAATTTATTACGCGGAATTTCGACATCAATATTCTTAAGGTTATGCTCACGCGCCCCTCGTACCACAATTTTATCTTGCATAGGTGTTGTTTCCTGCTGAATGGTGATTACATTTGTGCTAGGATTTTAGCGTATCACCAACATAAAATATTGGCAATAGAACATCCCATGAAAGATTCATGAATAGCCACTGAGGAACAATAGAGATGACAAGGGATAATTTTTGGGGATATAAAAATCGTGGTTTAGGTCATCTATCAAGGTGCAATCTGTTACACCCTGATAGTCACTATGACAACAAAAATTTTATTTTGTCACTTTTGCCAGTGTATCTTTAATTTGATTGATATGTTGGCGGTTATGCCCCTCTGTGAGTCCACTCATTTGGAAATTTGTCCACCACAAAATATACGGGCGGTCAAATTTTTCTTCTTCAAAAGCGCGTAAAATGGCAACATTTTCAGCATAAGCGCGTTTAAGTTCATTCAAAAGTCCTGCCGTACCGCCATAGGTTTTCACAACTGCATTCACACGGGCGCTGGCATTAGCGGTGTAGGTACTAACTTCGGGCGCTTGCACATACCCCCCTAACCAGTCCTGAACATAACGTTCTGCGAGGATGAGATGCGCCAAAACCTGATTCGCACTCCACTCGCCCTCGGCAGGCGGGGTATTGGCAGTTTCTGCGGATACTCCTACAAATAAATTGCTCAATTCTTCATACACTTGAGCATATTCCCCTTCGGCACGATTCGCCAATTCAATAAAATTCTTGACCATTGGTGGCAATGGAAAACCAGACAACACTAACGTGGTCGTATGCTTTTCTGCCCC
>CALDGT010001118.1 GCA_937942935.1 uncultured Chloroflexota bacterium
TTGTTGGCATTTTTGATGGTAGAGATAATAATTGGGGTGATGCCTTTATTTATGTTGGTGATGAGCAAGAGCCATTCAGTGAAATCGAGATGCTTATTTTAGCAACGATGCCAGAATATTCGGGGTGATAAATGAAACATTTAGGGATTTTATTGATTATTGGGATATTGGTGGGGTGTAGTACCACTTCGCCAACCCCATCGCCTGCTACCGCGCCACCCACTATAATCAGTGAGCCATCGCTCACACCGTCACCATCAGAGACGCCCATTCCAACCCTTAGCCCACAAGATATTGGTATGGAAATGATGGTCGAGCGCGATATTTTGGCGGCAGATGGCAAAAGTCAGATGACCGTGCGCGTCATCATTCAATCGCCTGCTAATGCGCCGGAGTTGGGCAATACACCTGTATTTTTTGCCGCCGAAGGTGGTGGACAATTTTTGCCGCCCAGCACATCGCCTCAATTTGATGCCAGCACGCAGCACTATATCGCCACCAGCATTTATCAGGCGGGATTCACAGAAAATATCCAAACAGTACGCCTAACGGCAACGATGGATGTATTTACAGTGGGGCGGGTGCAAACAGAGACGACCATCACCATCCAAAATGAAAAAGTTGCGGTTGTTTTTTCGCCCGATTGTGGGTATCCCACGCGATATGATGCACTAAATATGCTCCTAACACTGCCATTCTCATTGCAGACCGATTATCCAGAATTGGGCGGACGCTATGGATTGCGCTTTAATGTTGAAAATGGGCGGATTGGGGAGTTGAATAGTGATGATAAAAATGTTTTTTTCACCTATGATGTAACTTCTGGCGATAACAGTCTTGCGTTTGAACTGCCACCCGACCAACCGTATGGTGCGAGTCGGATTTGTGTGGGTGTCGCAGGCAGAGATAATATTCCCATTCAATGTACTGCTGTGTTATGGGGTGTTGGAGCAAGGCGTTTTTCGGGCTTTTCGCGGGTAGATTCTTTTGTTAGGTATTATAACGAGATGACCAACACCGCCCCGAATACCAATATCCGACTTGGGGTATTGGGTAGCACCGACCCACTCACCTATTTTGGTGTGGCGTATACGGTGGTATGGGGTGGAGAAGCATTAGGGACACATCCTGTATATTTGACCACAGAGACCGCCCCAATCCCTCAACGGTCATGCACCATTCATCGTGCAGTATCG
>CALDGT010001119.1 GCA_937942935.1 uncultured Chloroflexota bacterium
TTGAAATAAAAACGAGGGCAAATAGCCCTCATTTTTTATGCTAAAAACGAATGAATTTAAGAGGCGGCTTCTTCGTCTTGGACGATAAGCACAGTCACCATACCGAACATGCCATCGGGACCTTCCGCATGAGACAGAATATGGCAGTGGTATGCCCAGACACCGGGTTCTTCGCAATCAATCAACACATCATACCGTTCACCGGGGGCGATGTTGAGGGTATCGCACATATAGGGCATCGGGAGGCTAAAGCCATCTTTTGAGAAGACCAATTGTGGCAAA
This sequence comes from uncultured Chloroflexota bacterium, assembly GCA_937942935.1. Lineage (GTDB taxonomy): Bacteria > Chloroflexota > Anaerolineae > Aggregatilineales > Phototrophicaceae. Next base: position 283 of record CALDGT010001119.1, read on the forward strand.
CCATGTAAGTGCATGGGGTGAATCATCAAGCCTTCGTTGAAATAACGAACACGGATTTTATCACCTTTTTTGGCGATGATGGGTTGGGTATAGGGGAAGCTACGCCCATTGAAAGTGAATTGACCCAAACCAGAATCGTTTAACACGAGGTTATATTCTGCATTAACGACTGGTTCACGAGATGTATCTTTGGGTTCAATAATCAATGCACCCAACAAACCGCGTGTCACTTGTTCGGCAGAGTTGTGATGTGAATGATACATGTGGGTACCGGGGTTACGGGTGGTAAATTCATAGGTATAGGTTTGACCCGGTTGAATGACGGGTTGGGTAATCATTGGCACGCCGTCTTGGGCATTTTCAATCTTTAACCCGTGGAAGTGAATGGCGGTACTTTGGGTCATTTCATTGGTGACGACCAAACGAATTCTATCCCCTTCAGTCACACGGATTTCTGGACCGGGGACAATCCCATTATAGGTCATCGCAACCGATTTAATGCCGGGTTCAACTTCCCATTCCACTTCTTTACAGGTGATATTAAAGACCTTCACATCACCATCCATTTCTGGTTCTAATTTTGTTACCCAGAAGGCGGGGTCTTTGCCGATATTCGCCAAGAAAATGTCCACTTTTTCTTGGTGATGAGCGTCCATTTCTTGCCATGTCAATTGGCTTTGTGAAACGCCATGACCGGTTGTGCCTGTGCTATCCAGTTTTGGAGCAACACCATTAAGTGCATTTGCACCAACCGCACCAGCGCCAAGCGCCACAGCACCAGAAGTCCCTGCAATTTTCAAAAAGTCGCGCCGTCCAAGTTGTTTCATGTTTATCTCTCCTACTTGAAACTGTATAAAATGAATTTGCTATTTGCACAATAGTTTTGATAAAGGGGGAGTTATTCCCCCCACTATATCCAAGTTTTATTGACCCGCTAATTGAATCACATAACCGATTAAGTTATGGATTTGGTCATCGGTCATTTCGGGGTATCCACCACGATAAGTATGAACAACCACTTCTCCAAAGGCGGGTTGTGTGGTGAGAAGGGTGAATAATGCGTCTGTGTCTATGGTCATGCCGACCAATGCACTATTCATCATCGTTGGGCTACCTTCCCCATTCGTACCATGACAAGTCGCACAATACCAACCATAGTCTGCTTGAGCCTTTGCCACATCTACGGGTTGTGTATTAGCTGATGCAGATTCAACGACTGGTGTTTCTTCAACTTCTGGTGTCGCTTCGGCAGGGGCAGATGATTCGGCTGTGCCAGCTAAAACAGCTACATAATCGAACAAAGCATTCAGGCGGGCATCGTCTAATTCTGGAATACCTGCACGATAAGAGTGAATGACTACTTGCCCAAAACTAGGGGGTGTTGTAAATTCTGTCAAAAGTGCGGTTTTATCTATCGGCATTCCGACCAATGCACTGTTCATCATGGTTGGGCTACCTTCCCCATTCGCACCATGACACGATGAGCAATACCAGCCATAATCTTGCACTGCTTGGGTATCGGCAACAACAGGTGCTTCGACAACAGTTGTCGGCTCTGGTGTTGCAGTTTCTTCGACCACCGCCTCTGGTGTTGCGGTTTGTTCAACAGCAGATTCGGTAGA
>CALDGT010001120.1 GCA_937942935.1 uncultured Chloroflexota bacterium
TAAAAGAAAGTGTCACCAAGCGATTGGTCAATCACAAAAACATCTACATGATTATCTTTATCACCCAAAATATCGAGTGCATCATCCATGCTATGAGCAATTTGTAACTTAAATCCATCTTGTCCAGATAAGCCATTATAATACCGTTTGGCTTGTTCATTAGGGATTGTCACCAAAATATCCACTGTTGCTGTCATACGATAATCCTTTCATCCAAGCACTGCATCATCTATCAGCCCGTCCAACCACCAGCCCAAATGGTGAGTGCCAACAATTGGCGCAAACCATCTGATAGCGGTGTTGGGTCTATATATTCATCTAACCGATGTGCATTTCCTCCCCGCGCCAAACCAATGGTCACAGCAGGGCATCCTGCCGCCAGTGGCACATTACCATCGGTACTGCCCGTCTCTAACGAGCCAGCAATGCCCACATAAGCGAGCGCCGCTTGTGCCATTTGCACCAACGGGTGATTATCTGGAATCTGTCCTGCGGGACGGTCTCCGACCACATCTATGGCAAATTGTACCCCATCTTGTACCGAATGAGCGACAATTTGGCGGACATGATTTTCTAGTTTTGCCAACGATTCTGCCGATTCTGAGCGCATATCTAGCCACATGCCCGCATCTGTCGCAATCGAATTCACCGAATGCCCCCCCTCAATCACACCAATATTATAAGTTGTGCGGGGGGTTGTTGGTGGATGAATCGCGGTAATTTTAGCGCCAATCGCCATCAGGCTATGCACAGCGCTCGGTCTGCCAAATTGTAACCAGCTATGACCACCTTCGGCTTTTGTGGTGATATGTAAACGACGTACAGCAATCCCGCCATTATAAATAAATCCAAATGCCATACCTTCTAAGTTAATCACCGCTTTGAGATGTGGCTTTAGGCGGGCAAAAGCGGCTTTCATGCCACCTAAATCTCCTAAACCTTCTTCACGGCTCGGCGCAACAAACCATATATCACACGAGGTCGAAACAGCTTGTTTTTGTAAAAATTCGGCTAAAAATAATAATCCAGCCACACCCAAGCTATTATCCCCCAAACCAGCACCATAAATCAGGTCATCCTCACGCCGAATGGCGAGGTCGGTCTCGATTGGAAATACGGTATCGGTATGAACAGACACCATGAGCGCCTTACCATCCCCTGCCCCCTTAAGCAATCCATAGACATTAAATACATCATCAATACTCACATCCACCAAACCTAATGCACGGAACTGGTCAGCGACATAGTGAGCGCGGGTATTTTCTGCGAATGTGGGAGCGGCAATTTGTTGAATATCAATCGCGCGGGCGATGGTTTGTGCCACATAATCATCAAAATTGGTGGGGATGAGTGTCTTTGGCAATGGTGGCGTATAAGAAGATGCGATATCAGATGAATTCGTCATCGGCTAAACAACTTTCTAAAAAATGAAAATGAGTTTATATGCAAAAAGGGGCGTAAAAGCCCCTTCATGTGCTAACTTTCCCCACAAACTGGGGCGGGTTATGACCCTTTTTCGAGCGCCGCTAATTGTTTCATGAGGCGGCTCTTGCGACGTGCGGCATTGCGGGGGTGAATAGTCCCACGGCTTGCCGCCATATCTAAGTCTCTGACTGCCAAACGGGTCGCTTCTTTTGCCTGTGCCAAATCTTTGCTACCAATGGTTGCACGCGCTTTTTTCACAAGGGTGCGTGCGCGATTGCGATAGGTGCGGTTATGAAGACGACGTTTTTCTGCTTGGCGAATACGTTTTAGGGCAGATTTATGATTTGCCATGCGCCGAATTTACCTTTTTATATAAACACTTTTTGGCTCAAAATAGGTGCTAATCATAGCAGATGCTATCGCTATCGTCTATGCTCAATTCAAAAATAACATCGCTAATGCGCCGATATTCAACAATACCAAGCCAATAATACTCGGCATCAACATAGAGGGATAAGTTTCATCAATTCCCGGGATACGTGTAGGCTTAATCTCGGCAGGTATCATCTCAAAATAAACCGATGGGTCTTCATCTGCCCCAACAGCCATCATATCGGGTTCTGGCTTCGGTGCAGATTTTTGTTTGGGCGGTGGTGCAGATGATTTCTGCTTAGATGGTTTTTGGACAGGTTCATCAAAAAATGAATCACCAGCTAAAAATTCATCTACTTCATCTTTGACCACCTCTTCACCAAAAATATCATCATCCAACGACGAAATATCATCAAAATCATTGGTTGGCTTAGATTTGGGTGGTGTGGATATACGCGATGATGATTTCTGGTCATCTATTGTATTCAGCCTATCCAATGAATCCGAACTTGATTCCGATTCATCATCGTCATATTTTGTCTCAAAAATATCAGCCGATTCAAACACCGATACAAACGGGTCTGTGGGTGGGTTAATGGGGTCATCGTCATCCGACAACAAATCACGCGGGGATGATGGTGGCGGTGTGGGTGTTTTAGATATTTTTGGGGAGGATGGAGAAAGGGCATCGAGCAAAAAGTCGGTATTGCCATCAATTTCCCATTCTGCACCCTCAATCAAAAATGGATTATTGGGTTTGGATGGTGGTTTCTCGGCAGGTGGTGGCGGTGGCGCTTTTTTTCGGAGCAAATCTAACCCACGCTTGGCATCGGCGTTGGAGGGGTTAATCTGCAACACATTTTCAAGACATATCATTTGGTCTTCAACTGTTTCGACCACCGCACTCAACCACATCCATGCTTGTTCATTGGATTGGTCAAGTTCTGTCGCCTTCAATAACAAGGCTTGCGCTTCAGATTTGTTGCCCGCACGAATCGCTCGCTTGGCTTCGCGCACCATCGCATCTACGTTGGCTGAGGACATTCACATCACTCCCAAAATTTTACAACTATTCGATTCTATTTTAACATAAAAAAGCAATAAGCGCAGAAATTTCCTGCGCTTATTGAAAAAAATTCATAAACTTTGCTTTTTAGGCGGCTTCAGATTCTAAAACTTGCTTGAGCAACCCAAAATATTTACGTTGCTCCCGATTCAAAAACCACATCGTTAAGGGCTTAAAAATACCCAAAACACCCTTCATTTCGAGTTGAACATCATGCGAAAAGCGTGTTCCCCCGTCTACTGCCTCAAATTTATACATCAAATCATAAGCAAGTTGATTGCTCTCGTTCCGATACCGCACCCAATTGGGCGCACTAATTTCTAAAACGCGCAACCGATTTTGGACAGGCACAAACATCACTTTAGCATGTTGGATAAATTCGCTCCCCACCCCAAATTCACCCGATGTAACCATCTCACTATATGTAACAGGCTTCCACCACTTTTTATCGTTGCGGAAGTCGGTCACAAAGGCAAAAACATCTTCCAATGGACGATTAATAACGACAGAATGACTAATAGGGGTTGACATAATGGTGTTG
>CALDGT010001121.1 GCA_937942935.1 uncultured Chloroflexota bacterium
GTATCAAAGCATCTGCCTATCTCATCAAACAACGCACCCGTGACTATGCCGATGCACATATCACAGAATATGTGGAACGAATTAATTGTGCGGTAGATGAAACACTCCAAATGCTAGAGCATCTGTTAGAACTTGCCAAACTCGAAACAGGGCGTAGCACTCATGCTCAACTGATAAAGTTAGACCCATTCATCAAAAATGTTGTTTTTGCCTATCGGACTTTGGCAGAAACGAAGGGGATTCAATTTTTGACCGCTTTTCAAATACAGCCCGATATAAATGCCTATTTTGACCCAGACCAAATACAAAGTGTGATAGGCAATTTGTTGTCGAATGCTATCAAATATACTGCCCCAAACGGCAAAATTAGCTTGAAAGTATATTTAGCGAATGGCGCAATTCATATTGAGGTGGCAGATACCGGGCGGGGTATACCCAAAGACAGCCTACCGAAAATTTTTGACCGTTTATACCGAGTCCCTATGGATGGTGAGCAAGTTGAAGGGACTGGTTTGGGTTTGTATATTGTAAAAACCATCATCGAACAACATGGCGGGACAATCCAAGTGCAAAGTGAATTGCATAAGGGAAGCACCTTTTTAGTCGCTATTCCGCATCGCCAAATAGCAGAAGTTTAACCAACTAATTTTGTAGACCCCTACAAAAAAACACCCTCAAGGGTGTTTTTTTGTTATATAGACCAGCCTATAATGAGTTTAACTGATTTATTATTTTAATGAGGAGAACAATCATGAAATACACTCTCACCCTGCTCTTCTTGATGTTATTTGGATTATCTGTTTCGATTGTATCGGCGCAAGAACCCGTCACCATTCGCGTGATGACACAAGTTAACGAATTATCACCCGAACAAATTGCGTCATTTGAGGCGCTGAACCCAGATATTAAAATTGAATTGATTGATTCGGATTCAATCAGCCTCGATTTAGCCATCTCTACAGGCGATATACCCGATGTTTTTCGTGTTTCGCATGTGCGAGCATTGGTGCTTGAGGGTCGCTTATTACCGCTCAATGATTATTTCGAGACCAGCTCAATCATCACATTTGATGATATTGCCGATGTCGCCAATTATTTTGTAGTTGATGGTCTATATTATAGCTTGCCAAAAGATTGGTCTGGCGATTTTAGCGTTTGGGTTTCTAATGCGGCATTTGAAGAAGCAGGATTGCCCATTCCAGATGCCAGCCAACCCTTAACTTATGCAGAATTAGCCGATCTTGCCCGCCAATTAACAGTTCGAGATGGCGACACAGTGGTCATGCCCGGGTTTTTTATCCCTAACTATTTGTTTACATTCACCCATATTTTAGTCCAACACGGCACATCTATGTTCAATGAAGATTATACCGAGTTACAACTCACCGACAATCCGGTAGCGATGGATGTGGTGCGGTTCTTCTATGATTTGTCCTTAGAAGGGCTTATCAACCTGAATTGGGACCAAATGGGAGACGCATGGGGTGCTGGTTTACCGATGGTTCAATGGGGATATTGGTATGGCGGTAGTATTCCATCAGACAACCCATTATATGGCAATTTGACGATGTTGCCTGCCCCGACATGGAATCATGATTTACCGCGTGTCAATCCATCGGGCGGTCCAGTCGGGTTGGCAATTAGCGCAACCACAGAGCATCCAGATGAAGCCTATCGCTTCTTTGAGTGGTATATTGTTGGTGAATTGGGTCGTGAACGGACAGCAGGTGGTTGGGGCGCTCCTGCACTAAAATCCATGTTTGAATTGTTGCCACAAGACACCCCCTTTAATCAACAACGTTACACCGTTTTGGTCAATGATTTGGAATTTTCAAATTACCAAATGCCAACTTATACCTATCCTTCAACAGAATTGGCTTTCAATACAGCTTGGATGGACCTAATTCAACGGGCAATTGATGGCGAAATTGATTTTGAAACCTTTGCCACCGATTTACAAGAAACGGTGAACTTAGCCATTTTGAATGAGCAATTAGGGCAATAACTCGATAACTGGGATATGGGACTCATCCCATATCCCGCATTGATAGGACTCATAAAATGAAACCTCTAACCGATTTAAATCGCCGTTTTCATGTGATAGGCAGTATTGCCTTGATTTTGTTTTTATTCAGTATATCTGTTCAAGCACAAGAGATTATCACGCTGAGGGTTGTTTCATCGGATTCCGAATTAACAGAAGCAGAAATTGCCAATTTTGAAGAAGCAAATCCAGATATTCGGATTGAACTGATTGATTGGAACGGTTTCTCGTATGATACGGCTGTCGCATTAGGTGAAATCCCCGATATTCTACGGGTTCAGGCAACCGATATGCCCCAATTGGTGAGAGACGGCATTTTATTAGATTTAACCCCTTACTTTGAAGCCAGCGACCTCATCCAAATAGATGACTTGGCAAATGCCACCGATTATTATTTATTTGATGGTCGTTATTATGGCTTGCCCAAAGACTGGTCGCTTGATTTTTCCTTATATATCTATGTCCCTGCATTTGAGGCGGCTGGCATTCCGATTCCAGATACAGATGAGCCACTCACTTATGCAGAATTGGCATCGCTCGCCCAACAATTGACCATCAAAGACGGTAACACCGTCACCCAATATGGATTTTATACCTACTTTTTAGAGCGTGCGATAAGCAGTATCCTCACCCAACGCGGACTTTCGTTGTTCAATGAAGATTATACCGAGATGAACCTCATCAACAATCCAGAAGCCTTAGAAGTGGTTCGCTATTTTTATGATATGGTCGTCAACGATACGATGTATGCCGATACAGATGGCATGTGGGGCTTAATCACGGGGGGAAAGGTGGCAATTTTCCAATATGGCTATTGGTTTGGGGGCGCAATCTCAGAAGAAGATGCAGTCTATAATCATTTAATCATGTTGCCTGCCCCAACATGGAGTCATGAGCTACCGCGTATGAATACGACAATTGGTCCCACAGGGATTGCGATTCCAAGCCTAAGTGAGCATCCGGATGAGGCGTACCGCTTTTTTGAGTGGTATACCGTTGGCGAGGCAGGCATAGACCGAACAATAGGAGGATGGGGAGCGCCTGTTTTATTGTCTATGTTTGACCTGTTGCCACACGATACCGAATCTGCTAGACAACGGCTCGATGTTTTGCGAAGTGAATTGCCGTATTCCGATTGGATATTACCCATTTATCCGTATCAGAGCATCACC
>CALDGT010001122.1 GCA_937942935.1 uncultured Chloroflexota bacterium
GGGAAAGGGGGCAGGGGTAGATATAGATATTTTCAACACCGCCATCACCGCCAAAACCGATATGACCTCCGCCAATGGATAGCTGTATCGCGCAAAATACCAAATCCCAAAGATGACCAGCACATAGGCGGCGGTTAGGCATACCCACCAAAACCCATAAATCAGCACCAACCAACGGAATCCTGCATCACGGCTGAATAACCCTAATGCGATGGTCACAATGGCTAACCCGATGAATAAGTAAGCATCCCGACTGAGCCGTGAACCATCTACAAGGTCTTGGGGATATTTGGGCGTATCGGTAAAGGGGTCGGTTGCCCAAACTTGGCTGGCTAAACTGCGCGTAAAATCGGCTGTCCATCCGCCGTAATAATCCAAAAAGCGCGGGGTGTTTTCGGTGAATACCGTCAGTAGCGGTTGTGGGGGTGGGTCTGGATAGACATATAAGGAAGCGGCACGCACCGCATCGCCACTTTCGGGCAGGAGTGGCTTATTGAGGCTGAGTGTGAGCAATCCCCACGGGGCGCACCATATCAACGCGACCACTACCATCACAATGCCAACACGCAAGCGATGGAATATCCATGTAAATAGGTTGTTGGGGTGGGGGTGATTTTTTTGGGGTGGCGCAATCAGTATCAATACCAACGCAGACGGCGCAATCAATACGGCGGTATCTATCCGCGCCATGAATGACATCCCAAATACAAACGCGGTGATGAGATGCCAGCGCCATGTCTGTGCATGATAGGCGCGATAGGTGCAATATAAAATCGCTATCGCAGAAATAGTCGCAATGCCTGTCTCCATGCCATTCAATTGAGTGCGGAGGCTTTGTGGCGACCAAAACCATAAGGCAGATAACCCCAACGCGCCCCATTCTAATGTTGTGACGCGCCGTGTGAGGTCATATATCAACACACACGCCACCGCGCCCGCCACTGCGCCGATGAGTTGTACCATGCCAATCGCAAGGTTATCCTCTCGAATCATGATGAATACCGCCGTCACAATCCCACCCCACAAGGGCTGAAAACCCGTTGTGATATGACGGTCGTCAATCATCACACCGTCACCATCGGCGATATGCCTGCCGAGCGAGAAATAAAAATAACTATCGTCCTCTAATGGGCGACTGATGGCGCGTTCTTGGTGGGTGGTGGCGATGCCACGCAAACGGAGTCCCATCCCGATAATCAGGATGAGCGCGAGTATGAGTAAAGGTAGGGTGATTTTTATGTTTTTCATGCCCAAAACGATAGGACAGGGGCGGATATTTGTCAATCCTCATGCCGATAAATACGCAATATTTTGAACTTGCCCAAAAATCCCATGATGGCATCGTATCCGTTTAAGATGAAATTATTGGGATGTGCTGTTTCGCTCACAATGCGGGCTTGTTTGGCATAGTCATCGGCGGTGACAAATTTTTCCATGCCTTCATAAATTTCGCTCATGGCAAAATAACACCGCGCCAACTCATGATTATTGTTCACCGACTTAAAAATAAGCGCCGCTTCTTCATAATAGATGAGGGCTTTATTGGGTTGATTGGCTTTATGATAGAGCGCATCTGCCAAATTAAATATCACAGCTCCTAAAGCGTCTTGTCGAGATTCTTTCATCTCGCGGGTGATAGTGATGGCTTGCTCTAGGTAGGGGATAGCTTGTTCTGCTTGGTTCATCGCCAAATAAAAATGCCCCAAATCGCCC
>CALDGT010001123.1 GCA_937942935.1 uncultured Chloroflexota bacterium
TGATGATTGGCAAGAAGACCGCGAAACACAATTGAATCACATTATCGAAAAATTGGCATTGCCTGTCTTTGTTAAACCTGCCACATTAGGGTCTAGCATTGGGGTGACTCGTGCCGATACCCGTGAGGCATTGGCTGTTTCGTTGGATATTGCCACTAATTTTGACCGCCGTGTTTTGGTCGAAAAAGCAATCATTGGCGGTGTCGAAATTAATTGCGCTGTCATGGGATATAGCGGCAAAATGACCGCTTCTGTATTAGAGCAACCTGTCTCATGGGAAACATTTTTGACTTATGAAGAAAAATATATGCGGGGTGGCGGAGGCATGAAAGGTGCAGAACGTCTGATTCCTGCACCATTGAGCGAATCGCTTACCGCAAAAATTCAACAAACTGCCATCTCTGCATTTCGCGCAATTGATGGACGAGGCATTGCCCGCATAGACTTTTTGGTATATCCCGATAGCGAAACGGTTTACCTCAATGAAATCAATACAATGCCCGGTTCATTGGCATTTTATTTGTGGCGCGAGACAGGACTCTCTGCTCAACAAGTGGTGGATAAATTAGTCAAATTGGCTCAAGATGCGTATGCAGATAAACGCAAAAATACCTATAATTACGAGACGAGCTTAATCGAATTAACTGCCGCACGCGGGCTAAAAGGTGTTAAAGGTACAAAAACGAGTATGACATCTTCAAATTAATTCGCCAAGAATGCGCGTTTTGATTACAATTGAAGGTGTTTTCATTTCTACTGAGGCGTGGAGCAATTGTTATGAAATTACACCGCATCATTTTGTTGGTTATTGTGCTTCTCACAACATTTATATCGGCATGTTCACCTAATGAAACCCCACCAGCAACACCATTGCGTGGGGCAATTGTGCCAACCCGTGTGACAGAGACATCTACCCCAACACTGACTGTAGACGTTACAGCAGAGTTGACCGAAATTATTGTATCTACCCCTGTGCCTGTCACAGACGAGGCGACCCAAACACCAGAACCAACGGACGAGGTGATTACTCCTACCGATGAACCTACTGAGGTTGCGATTGTAACAGATGAAACTCCTGTGCCAACCGAAGAAGCGACACAACTTATAACGCCCGATGTGATTAATGTTGCCACAGAAGAACCGACTGCGGAATTAACTGTTGCGTTGACAGAGGCATTACCTACCGACGAACCACAACCTACGCCAACAGAAACAGACGATATTCCGACAGAGACACCCACGCCGACACTACGCCCAGAAAATACCCCTACACCGACATCAACCCCGACCACCGAGATAATCTCAACCCCTGCACCGATTGTAGATATACCGATTGTCTATGGTGATGTGGTGACAGGAACAATCAATAACGAGACTTATGAAGCGCGGTATACATTTGAGGCGGAGCAAGGTGATTTGGTCTCGATTGTCATGCGTGCAACCAATCGTGAAGATGGGTTAGATGGTTATTTGACCATTCTCGCCCCCAACGGCGCTCAATTGGTGGTGAATGACGACCTTAATTCACTCGAAAGCTACGACCCCGGTGTCGTTAATTACCCAATTCCGCAAACAGGCACATATACCATCATCGCATCGCGGTTTAATGGGGTTGCGGGTACATCTGCGGGTGCATTTGAATTAACCCTGAGTTCTGGTGATAGTCCCACACCAACACCGACCCTATCTGCTACAGAAGCACCATCCCAAAATGCGTTGGCTTATGGTGATAAAGCACAAGGTGATTTGAACAACGATACACCTTATGTAGCTTATCAGTTTGTGGCGCAAGCAGGTGATATTGTTGGAATTCAAGTGAATGCCTTATCTGGCACACTAGACCCACAAGTGGTCTTATTCTCGCCCAATGGCGCAGAAATCGCATTGAATGATGATGACCCACTCGGCGGATTTAATGCCTATTTGCGCGATTTTCCCATCCCCGAAAACGGTATTTATACCATTTGGGCGACACGCTTCAATCGTGACCAAGGTACGAGTGAAGGTCGATTTGAAATACTCTTAGAACGTGTTGGTGGCGGGGCTGTCACAACACCTGTTCCCATCAGCGAAAACACGATTGCAATCGGCGATTCGATTAATGGTGAAATCACAAACCAACACTTTGCCCGTTTATACACTTTTTCTGGCACAGAGGGGCAAATTGTCACCTTCACGATGCGGGCAAATGTGGGCGACCTAGACCCTTATCTCATCCTCGTTGACCCAGAAGGGCGACAAATTTTCCGTAATGATGATGGGGTTGATTTGGGTTTCAATTCATCGCTCGATAAAGTTCGCTTATCAGTGACAGGCGATTATACAGTCATTGCGACACGCTTCCAGTCGGCGCTTGGCGTGACACAAGGGACATTCCAGCTAACTGCAACCGAAGATACTGGCACAGCACAAGCCCTCATCCCAGTGGATGAAATTGGGATTGGTGATAGTGTGAGTGATGGCATTAACGGCGGAAATTTCCATTATTATGGTTTCTTGGCAGAAGCAGGCGATGTTATCACCATCACGAATAATGCTGTGAGTGGCGACCTAGACCCACTCATCCTCTTTGAAGATGCGTATGGGCTTGAATTGGCGCGAAATGATGATGATGTGATGGGTGGTGAAAATAATGCCTATAACTATAATGCCGCCATCCGAGATTTTATCATCCCCAACACAGGCTATTATGTGATAGCCGTTGGTTATGTTGGTGAAACATCGGGTCAATATCGCATTATCTTAAATCGTACCGATACCACCACAACTATTCCACAATATGCACTTTTGGATTGGTTTAAGACGGCTGTTTTTGCCGATTCACAGCAAACCAACTTTGGATATGTCGCCGCAGGAGACTGGGTTCTTGAAGAAGTAGAACGCCGTGTGAGCAGTGTTCTGACCTATCGTTTGCCCCCATTAGGTGATAGGCAATTGGCGAGTGCTGAATTGAACCTCGAAATTTGTTTCTTGAGCAATTCCGCATCATTTGATTTATTTGGTGAGTTAGAAATCTCTATGTTGGGATATTATGCTTCTGATGTTGAAATTCCAATGGCAGAAAACCCCAACCCGACGCCGTTCCATACGATGACATCTTGTCAATCGGTGGATATGACAGAGGTGGTCTTAGAAGCCTATAATTCACAAGCGACTTATTTGCAAATTCAGATTGGCTTTGGCACGAACACTGTGAATCGAAATGGGGCAATTGACTCGGTTCTCTTTATAGAACCCCGATTAAAATTGTTTTTCGATAAGTAAGATAAAAACAGGGCGCATGTTGCGCCCTCTGAACTTTGGCAATATGAAGAGCCTATGAGAGAATCATAGGCTGTTTTTTT